>DAOOQY010000261.1:0-6226 GCA_035389025.1 Verrucomicrobiota bacterium | reverse complement strand
GGTCTTCCGCCAGGCCCTGGCCAGCCGCCTGACGTGACGACGGCGAGGGACCTGGCCCGCCTCTGCTATGCCGTCTTGCAGAAACGGGATGCGTTGCGCTACACCTCGACGCGTCAGAGGACCTTCCGCCCCGCATCGAGCAAGAGCGCGGTTGTCATGCGAAACCACAATCCGCTCCTCGCTCAGGTCGCGGGTTGCGACGGTCTCAAGACCGGCTACATCGCCGCGGCTGGATTCTCGATCGCCGTCACCGCGCAGCGTCAAGACCGCCGCCTGGTCGCGGTGGTGCTGGGCAGTGCCGATCGGAAACGGCGCGACGCGAAAGCGGCCGATCTGATCGAGCGCGGTTTTGCCAATCAGCGAGGCTTCGCCTCAGACCAGTGAGGCTTGTGAACAACTCGTGGCCGCTGGGTGGCAACCACGATCACCGGTACCCGACGCCACAGCCCGGATATGAGACCCCGCGACGCCTTGTGAAATATCCGAGCTAGGGCGATTCCGGCTCGGCGTCGTTGGCGCTTGGCACATCGACATTGGCGTCGGTCCTCAAGCTGGTCTCGATGCCAATGCGCGGGGCGGTGGCGATCCACTCTTTGATCAGGCGGTAGCCGACGGCCAGGAGTGTCGGTCCGAGAAAGACACCGATGAACCCGAAGGCGACGGCGCCGCCGAGGACGCCGAGGAAGATCAGAAGGAAGGGCAGCCTGCTGCCCTGGCTGATCAGCCAGGGTTTGACCAGGTTGTCCACGCTGCTGACGCCGGTCCCCCAGGCGAGCATGAAGACGCCCCAGCCCGGGTGCCCCTCGAGGAACAGCCACACGGCAGCCGGGAACCAGACCAACGGGGCGCCGAATGGAATGATCGCCGCGAAAAACATCAGCAGTGTCAGCAGCCCGGGCGCGGGCACGCCGGCAATCGCAAAACCGATTCCCGCCACCACGGCTTGCACCAGCGCCGTCCCAATGATCCCATAGACGACACCCCGCACGGTCTTCCCCGCCACATCCAGCAAGGTGCGCCCCCGGTCGCCTGCGATTCGGCTCAAGGCGGTCTTGAGCCGCTCCGCCCCCGTTGCGCCGTCGCGGAACAGGAAGAACGAGACCAGAACGCTGACCGTCAACTCGAACAGGCCGCGTGCGAGAGCAAGCCCGATCTTGAGCAGGCGCCCGCTGGCCGGCTCGATGAAGGTCTTGAGGGCGTCCCGCGACTTGGCGCCGTCGCGCGCCAACTCCGCCCAGTACGCGCTCGCGGAATCGCCGAAGAACGGGACGCGTTCGAGCCAGGGCGGCGGTTCCGGTGGCCCCCCATCGATCCAGGCGCGCGTCGCCGTGCTGAGTTCGCGGACGTTGTCGGCGAGCGTCATGCCGGCAATCACAAACGGCAGGAGCACGATGAGCGTAATCCCCAATGTGATCAGGAACGCCGCCAGAGTCCGCCGACCGCCGACCATCTTCAACAAGGTTTCGTACACCGGCCAGAGGGTGAAACAGAGGACCACCGCCCAAAGAAGCGCCGACGCGAAGGGCGTGAGCACCAGGATGCAGCCGGCTCCCAAGAACGCCAGCGCGATCAGGCCAAGATACAATTCGAACCGCTTGCCGAAGAGCTTCACCGCCCTCAGCTTCGCAGCCCGGCGTTCCCGACGCCAGCGGTTTTCAGGCGGCGAGACTTTTGCTTGTTTGTCGGTCCGTGCCGGGACTAGGCTGGCAGCCGGTTCGGGCAATCGAGGTCACCTGATGAATGCAACGGTCTGTGCCGGGATCGAGGGTTGAAGTATGCGGACACGCCTTTGCGAGTTCACGCTGGGTTTGGCGGTTATCGCGTCGGCGGTGGGCCTCGACCTGCTCTGTGCGCTTGGCCAGCCGGCGTCCGCCGAATCCGCCCCCCAAAGCAAGCTCACTCTGGCCTGTCGTCTGGCGAATTATCAGGGATGCGAGCAGGCTGCGTGGACGCATCTGCCATCCATTGGGGTTCGGCATGTCTTCATGAGCGTGCCCGCTGCCGATCAGGTTGAGATCGTCCGGAAACGCCTTGCCGAACATGGTCTGAAGGCGGTGGTCTTTCGGGGCGATGCCGATCTGGCGCGTCCGGAGGGAGTCAACCAACTCGACGGACAACTGGCTGTCTGCGAGCGCATGGGGGTCAAGTACCTGTTCCTGTCGGTCAAGAGGCGCGATGTGCCCAAGGCGCTCGTTTACCAGCGGTTGCGGCAGGCGGGCGACATGGCCGCCCGGCATGGGGTCACGATCGCGATCGAGACGCACCCTGACCTCGGGACGAACGGGGATGTGCTCCTCGAGACCATGCGGCAGGTCGATCACCCGCGCGTGCGGGTCAACTTCGACACCGGCAACATCCACTTTTACAACGATGGAATGGACGCCCCGACCGAACTGCGCAAGATTCTGCCCTTTGTGGCCACCGTCGAGATCAAGGACCATGACGGCGGGGTGGGGGAGTGGCGTTTTCCCGCCCTGGGCCGAGGGCGCGTCAACATAGCCGCCGTGCTTCAGATTCTTACTGAACACGGCTACAGCGGTCCGATCACGATGGAGATCGAGGGAGTCAAGGACGTCTCCCGCACCCCGCAGCAGATTCAGGAGGACATCGCCGAGTCCGCGGCCTATCTGCGGACGCTGGCGGCGTTCGAGTAACGCGATTGCATCGACATCATCCCGGATATAACCACCATGATCACGCCTGTTGCCTCCCGCACTCTCCAACTCGCCCTGTTCACGCTGGCCCTTTGCCTCTGTGCTGGCCCGAACGCCTTGGCCGGCGCGGCCGGCCAGCGCGCCTCAGGGCGTCTGATCGCGCGCATCCATGACTCCGGGTTCCCCCAGGGCCACGACACCTACAACGGGATGCAGGCGGCCAGTGACGGGCGCATCTATTACGTGCTGTGCTCGGAGGCGTTCGATCTGGCAGGCCAGATGTACGTGTACGATCCCAAGAAGGACACGATTCGGCATCTGGGCGACCTGAGCGCCGCGTGCGGCGAAGGTGGCCAAAAAGTCATTGCCCAGGGCAAGTCGCACGTCAATTTCGTCGAAGCCAACGGCAAGCTCTACTTTGCGACGCATGTGGGGTATTACAGCATTATTGACGGGATGGAGAAGACAGGCATCCCACCGGCCGGCTACAAGCCTTACCCTGGCGGCCACTTGCTCTCCTATGACATGAAGAGCGGCAAGTTCGAGGATTTGGGGCTTGCCCCGGATGGCGAGGGGATTCTGACCATGAACATGGACGCGCGGCGGGGACGCCTCTTTGCGATCACCTGGCCGTCCGGCCATTTCCTCCGCAAGGATTTGGGCACCGGGAATCTCAAGGACTTCGGCCTCTTTGCGCAACAGGGGGAGAGCGGACGCGGCGCGACGTACCGGACCTTGTGCCGGTCGATTGCGGTCGATCCCAACGACGGCTCGGCCTATTTCAGCACGGGGGACGGCGCGATCCTGCGCTGGCGTGCGGACACCGACGCTGTCGAGACGATTGCGGGCGAGGATTTGAAGAAGGATTACCTGGGCCTCTACGATCCGACGTCGCCCGGCCACATGGCCTACAACTGGCGCCAGACGTTCTGGTATCAGCCCGAGCGTGCGATCTACATGGTGCACGGAAACTCCGGGTACCTCTACAAGTACGAGCCAACAGCCAACCGGGTCGAGGTGCTTGACCGGATCACATCGGTTCCCTCGCAGCGCAGCGGGATGTTCGATCAGTTCAGCTACGGTTACCTGGGCTTCACGCTCGGTCCGGACGGACAGACGATTCACTACCTGACGGGCGGACCGGTGTACGTGGACGGCAAGCGCGTCCGGGGTAAGGAATCGACGGCGATGGGCGAGTCCAAAGGGATCGAGAACCTGCATCTCATCACTTACCACATTCCCACCCGCGCCTATCGCGACCAGGGGCCGATTTTCTTCGAGAGCGGCGACCGGCCGGCGTACGTCAACTCGATCGCCGTGGGCAAGGACGGCACCGTCTACACGCTCGCGCGCGTCCCGCGCAACGGCAAGACGGTGACCGACCTGATCAGCATTCGCGGGCCGTTTCGGGTCAAGTGACCAGCGCACTCAACTCGATTGATTATGAAAACGAACAACCTGAATCGCCGGCGGTTTATCGCGGTGGCATCCGTCAGCTCGGCGGCGGCAGTGGCCTCTCACACCCTTCCCCTGTGCGGAGACACCACGGGGACGGCGAAGAAGCTGGCTGTTCTGGGGGGCGACCCCGTGCGCAAGAACCGCACCTGGCCGTCCTGGCCTTACGTGGATGACAAGGTCATGGAGTCCGTCGCCAAGACCACCCGGAGCGGAATCTGGTGTCGAATCCAGTCGGCGACGGGCACGGTGCCGACTTTCGAGAAGGCGTACGCCGAGTTGATGGGGACGAAGTTCTGTGTGGCCACCGGCTCGGGCACGCAGGCCCTCCACACGTGCGTCGAGGCCCTGGGCATCGGTGCCGGCGACGAAGTCATCACCTCGCCCTACACCGATCCGGGCACCATCGCCTCGATCCTGGCCGCCCGAGCCCTGCCCGTGCTGGCCGACCTTGATCCGGAGTCCTTCCAACTCGATCCGGACGACGTCGAGCGGCGCATCACCGAGAACACGCGCGCCCTCATGCCGGTGCACATGATGGGGCAGCCCTGCCACCTCGAACGCTTCCTCGAGATTGGCCGAAAACACAATCTGACCGTCATCGAGGACGCCTGCCAGGCGCATCTTTCGGAGTACCAGGGCAAGAAGCTCGGATCGATCGCGCCGCTGGGCTGCTTCAGTTTTCAGACCAGCAAGACCATTGCATGCGGCGAAGGCGGGGCGGTCATCGGCGACGATGAGGCCCTGATGGACAAGGTGTACACGGTCCACAATCACGGCACATCGCGGCGCGGGACGACCGAGGTGATCGGCCCGAAGTATCGGATGAACGAACTCGAAGCGGCGCTGTTGCTCGGCCAGCTCGAAGGTGTCAAGGAACGCTTCCAGCGCCGCAACGAGAACGCGGCGTATCTGACGAGCCGCCTCAAGGGCTGCCCCGGCCTCGTTCCGCAGAAGCTCTACCCGGGCACCACGAGTGGCTCCTTCTACCTGTACGCCATGCGCTATCGCAAGGAACACTTCAACAATGTCGACCGAGCCCGCTTCCTCAAAGCTATGGCTGCCGAAGGCGTGCCCTTGAGCCCTTACATCGCCATCGGCCTCCACCGCGAGCCCTGGGTGGACCACATCGTCCAGAGCAGGGTCTATCGCAAGACCTTCTCCGAACGCCGGCTCAAGGAGTTTCGCGACGCGATGAGCTGTCCCAAGTGCGATCAGGTCTGTGAGGAAATGGCGATGATCTGGGCCTCAGGACCGTTCCTGGGCACCAAGGCGGACATGGACGACATCGCCGACGCCGTCCTCAAGGTTTACGAAAACCGCGATCAACTCGCCTCCGTCTGACCGCTGAACGCGCGGGGATGATGCGTTCGGTTGCGGCCCAAGCCGCTCTCGAAAGAGCGATTGGCGTGCGAATGGCCGTTGCTCACACACGCTGCCTATGACTTCACAACGCCTTGCCAGCCAGCCAAACCGGACGAGCCAACTCAGGTCCAAGCGCGGCCCGCGCCCCGCGTTCGCCCGCGGTTGGACTCGCGCCGCTGGGTCCGCGGCATGGGCCGTCGCATGCGCCTGCGTTGTCGCCGTTTGTCTTCACCCGCCGTCGGAGGCCGATGTGCTTGCAGGCGATCCGGCCAGCATCGAGGTCAAGCCCGCCGTTTCGCCTCAAGCGAGGCCGTCGAGTCTCGAGTCCGGCTGGGTGAACCCTCCTCGATCCGCCCGAGTGCGCGCCTATTGGTGGTGGCTCAATGGCAATGTGACTCGAGCCGCCATCACACGCGACCTCGAGGAGATGAAAGCCAAGGGATGGGGCGGCGCGCTCATCTGCGACGCCGATGGCGCCAGTCAGGATGGCAACGATCCCGTCAAGCACGGACCGACCTTCCTGACGCCCGAGTGGCGTGCTCTCTACAAACACGCCCTGAGCGAGGCCGACCGGCTCGGCCTTGAAATGAGCCTCAATATCCAAAGCGGCTGGAACCTCGGCGGGCCCATGGTCACACCCGAAGACGCCGCCAAAAAACTGGTCTGGTCCGAATCCCGGGCCAACGGTCCCGCCCTGCTCAAACAGAAGCTGCTCGAGCCGAAAAGCCGCGATGGGTTCTACCGCGATCTGT
>DAOOQY010000260.1:0-6244 GCA_035389025.1 Verrucomicrobiota bacterium | reverse complement strand
GCTGGCACAGGCCGGCGCCGCCAGCCTGTGCCAGCACGCTCGATCCGGCTTTGGGCGACGAGGGCGAATTCCTCCTCGCCGATGTCCGTCTGAGCCTGCGCCCGATGCCGACGGACCGTCCGGTCCGTCAACTCCGAGTCTTTCAAGTCCTTCCCAAGACGCACACGCATGTCGCCAATCAGCCCCGCATCGGCCATGCGAATGCCGAGAGCGCCCGCCTGCTCCTGGGGACCGTGCCGGTGGAGTCCGACGGATCGGCCTATTTCCGCGCCCCGGCCCGCAAGCCGCTTTACATTCAGGCCGTCGACGCCGCCGGTCGCGCCATCCAGAGCATGCGCAGTGTAACCTACCTCCAGCCGGGAGAACGCCGGGGCTGCGTGGGTTGCCACGAGCCGCAGCGCAATTCGCCGATCACGCGTCCGACCCTGGCCTCGAAACGCCCACCTTCACACATCGAGCCCGGTCCTGACGGCAGCCGCCCATTGAGCTATCCGCGGCTGGTGCAACCCGTCCTCGACCGGCATTGCGTCCGCTGCCACGACGGATCGACCGGCGCCGACGCAAGCGCGCTGATTCTCACGGGCGCCCCGGCGGCGCCCTTCACGCAATCCTACCAGAACCTCAAACCGTTTCTGCGGTGGTTCGAGTGGGGCGGCGCCTCGATCGCCGAGGCCTCGACGCCTCCCGGGCGCATCGGGGCGGACGCCAGCCCGCTGACGCGCATTCTGGAGGACCCGACGCATCGCGCCAAGGCGGCGCTGCCAGACGAGGATCGGCGCCGCCTCTATCTCTGGCTGGATGCCAACGCGCCTTTCTACGGCACGTATTCGAAGGAGGAGCAGCTTGCCCAATTCGAGGGCCGGGCTGTTCCGCCGCCGAAGGTCCAATGAACGAACGGCGATGGATCGAGCGCCGTGTGGCGGCGCTCACCGCCCCATGTAGCGGGCCACGGCCTCCGCGCGGGACCGGACGTGCAGTTTCCAGTAGATGTGGCGAAGGTGCGTGTTCACCGTGCCGATTCCGATCTGCAGGTGGTCGGCGACTTCCTTGGATCGGCAGCCTTTGGCCAACAGACGCAGTATATCCTCCTCGCGCATCGTGAGCGCCTCGTCGACGCCGCCTTCGCAGGGCGGTTGGCGAAACGCCGTCACCACCCGGCGCGCAATGGCGCTGGACATCGGCGCGCCCCCGCGCTGGACCTCGGCCACGGCCTCGAGAATCTCCTCGGGCCCGACGTGTTTGACCAGGTAACCCGTGGCGCCGGCCTTCAGGGATTCGAACACCCGGTCGATGTCTTCCTCGATCGTGAGCATGATGACCTGCGTGCGCGGCAGGAGTCGCCGCAACCGGGCGACGCACTCGATGCCGGATGCGCCGGGCAGGTGAATATCCATGAGCACAACATCGGGAGCGGCCCCGGGGAGTTGCTGCAGGGCTTCCTCGGCGCTCGCGCACGACGCCGCGCAGGAGAAGCCCTGCGCCCGGTCAATCAATAGCGCGAGATTCTCCCGCATTCGGGAGTCGTCTTCCACGATCGCCACACGGATGCTCATGGGTGTCAGGTTTGCGATCCGCCGCCCTCCGGCAGCGGGCACGCTCATTCCCACGCTTGTTCCAGCGCCGGGGGCCGACCGCCATCGGCATCGCCCCTGATCTTCTCGAGGCGCGAACGCATGTTCGCCAAACCCTGGCCCGCGCCGACGCTTTCGGCAACCAGGAAACCCTGCCCCCTGTCCGCCACCCGCACTGTGAGCCGTCCGGACTCGACCCGAAGGTCCGGGACATGTCGAGCTTTCTTGTTGACCATCCTCTGCCGCTTTCTAAGCTCGCCCCGATGCTCTGTCTCAGCATGCCTTTTCGACGTCTTGGAGGCTTCGCCTGCGCCGCGATCGCCATTCTCTTCTTCGCGCACACACCAAACGCCGCGGACGGCTCGGGAGTGCGGATCACCGATCTCGATGGCAAGCTCCGCATCGAAATCGGGGGAGAACTCTTCTCCGAGTATCACTACCGCGGCTTCTCCCGTCCGTTCCTTTACCCGGTCCTCGGCCCGGCCGGCCTGCCCATGACGCGCAACTGGCCGATGAAGGAAGTCGAGGGCGAGGAGCGCGATCACCCCCACCAGCGTTCGTTCTGGTGGGCCCACGGCGCCGTCAACGGCCATGATTTCTGGTCCGAGGGAGCCAATGCCGGCAGGACGCTCCATGACAGGTTCATCGAGATGAAGTCCGGTCCGGAGTTCGGCGTGATCCGGGCGGCCAACAAGCTGGTGGCCAAAGACGGCACGCTGATCGCAACAGACGAGCGCACGATTCGCATTCACAACCGCACCGCCGATCGGGTCGTGGATTTCGAGATTACAATTCATGCTTCGGAAGGTCCGCTGACGTTCGGCGACACGAAGGAAGGGACCATGGCCCTGCGCCTGAACGAGGCGATGCGTCTGACGCGCAACAGGAAGCCAGGCGAGGGGCACATCGTGAACAGCGAGGGGCTCCGCGACGGGGCAACCTGGGGCCAACGTGCCAAGTGGGTCGACTACTATGGACCTGTGGAAGGCCAAACCGTCGGTGTCGCCATTTTCGATCATCCGCAGAATCCGCGTCACCCCACGCACTGGCATGTGCGCGACTACGGTTTGTTCGCCGCGAATCCGTTCGGAGTCCATGACTTCGAGAAGAAGCCGGCGGGGACCGGTGACCTTGAAGTGGCGGCAGGCCAGAGTGTGACGTGGCGCTACCGCTTCTACTTCCACCGCGGCGACGAGCAGGAAGCCAAGGTGGCCCAGCGGTACGCCGAGTACGCGCAGGCGAGTCCGGCGTCAGCCGAGCGTTAGAACAAGCCTCTCGCCCGCTTTCAGTTCGACCGGCTCGTCGAAACGGACCTCCGCCTGCTCTCCATGCATCGCGAGGGTCGCAGGCACGTCGCGCCCGGCGGCCCTCACCCTCAAAGTCCCCGGCGCGGCTCCGTCCGCCGGCTGCAGCCTCACGACGCGCAATCGCAGCGTCCCCCACTTGACGTCAATCGCCGCCTCGAGTCCGTCCGGTGTCCGCTTCTGCCCGAAGGACCCCCATCCTTCGGCGGTCGTGAACGCCACTTTGAATTCCGCCGGCGTCAACCGCGGCGCGAAGCCCAGGCGCTCCTGGGGGCCGTGATAGGAGAAGCCGCAGGCGGCAAGAAACACGCCGTAGCTCGCCATGCTTCGGGCATAATGGTCGCCGCACTCGACTTCGTTCCACGGATTGCGCCGGGAGGCGTGGTAGCGGTCATGCACCGCCCGCGTGATGGCCAGCCCCTCCTGGACCATCCCTTCCCAGATCATGTGGCCCGCGACCTGGTATTCGAAGCCGTTCATGCACTCGTTAAAGTAGCCCGCGGCCCAGTCCGCCCCTTTTCCCTTCGCCTGCTCGTAATCCCAGTCCGTCCGCGGGAATGTGCACATCAACAGCCCCGCCTCGCCGGGCATCGCGTACCAGCGCCCCGGCTTGTAGGCGGCCCGGTACGGCCCCACGTCCGGCGTGAAGTTGTAACGCCACAACGCCCTCAGTGCCGCGCGCGTTTCGGTCTCGGGAAGAATGCGCGGAAGTCCGACCTGAAATGCCCAGCTTTGTCCCATGACCTGGTCGATGTGACACCCGCTACCGGAGTTGATCGCCTCGGCGTGTTTGGGATCGGGCTTGTTGATGAAGTACTCGCCGTCGAAGAGTTCGCCTGCAATCTTGGCGCGCCCGACCTCGAGAATCGCGTGGCACCTGTCGCCGAACTCCTGATCGCCCACCTCGCGCGCCATCGCTTCGGAGGCGGCGAGCGCGGCAAGGTACAGTCCGCTGAGCCACGCCACCGGGCCGTACCAATCCGTGTCCAGGGTGTTGTGTTGATTGCCCGTGATCAGTCCGTCGGCGTCTTCGTCCTTCGCGATCAACCATTCCATCGCCCGCTTGATCCCGGGCCAGTTGCGCTTCAGAAACGCCGCGTCGGCCGACGCCTGGTGTTCGCGCAGCGCGCGCAGGATCGTGCCGGCCTGGCCGTCAATGGCCGGGATGTTGTTGAACTCGCCGCGGAAATAGATCGCGCCGTTCTTCTGCTGCGCGAGGCCGAAATCCACCTGTTCGCGCGTGATTCGTTCGAGTTCGGGAAACAGCCGCGCCATCGCCTGGGCATATTGCCAGACGTGACCGCACGTGCCGTGACAACACCCGACACCCTCCCACGCCCAGAACCGACCGTTGCCGAGCCGATGGCACGTCGAGGTGGCCAGAATCGAGGTGTTCAGAAACGTCCGGTCGAGGAACCAATAGGGCAGGGTCGAGTCGTACCACGTGTCGTGCCACAACCGCGTCTCGCCACTGAGCCTTGCCAGATGCCGCGCGATGTAGCGCGCCACGGCCGCGGCGGACTCGAACCGCGTCGCGTAATGCCGGCCCGGCGGCAGCCGATCCATCTTGAGGTTCGGCATGTGCCAGGTCAGCAGGAAGGTCACGGTGGCTTCCTGCTCGGGCGCCAGCGTGATGGTGCGCATCAAACCGCCAATCGGGTCGTCGCCAAAGGGTTTGCGCGCCGGGGCTTCCGGCTTCGCTTCAGGATAGAACAAGCCCGTCAGCTCCGTCAGGTCGGTTTGCCCCACGTCGCCAGGCTGCGCTTCGAGCAACGCCAAACAGATGGTCCCGAAATCCGGCTCGCTCGCCAACGGGCCGAGCGGTTCGCGCGGCCGATCGCTGAACACAATATCGTCAATCCCCACGTTGCCCCAGCCGCCCGATTCCGCATCTACGATCTCGAACGACGCCTTCTTCCCCATCCAGCGGCGCACGTCCCAGCTCATCGGGCGCATCCGGTTGTCATTGGCGCCGGTCGCGCTCAGCACCGGTTCACCCTCGACCAGCAAGTTCATGCACGTGCGGCCTGCATGCGCCCCCCCGCCGATCAGAAACGTGATGTAGTCCCGCTCGATCGTGAAGACCCCGCTCGTGAGCGTCCCCCGCGCCCGGTCCTTCTCCTCGACCGACCCGCCCGGCGCCGAGGCGTGGCTGTTGACCACCCGACGCCCCCCGCCCCCCACGTTGCCCTGGTACTCCGGAATGCGCGTGATTTCGACCGGCCCGCTCCCGAACGCCGTGCCGCCCGCCCGCCATGCGCCATAGCTCTCCCGCTCGAAATCGTCGAAGCTGATGTCGGGTCGCGCCGTGGACGGCTCCGCGGGCAAATCCTCAGCCGAGGCTTCGAGGATCAATACGTTTTCCTCACGGACGATCCGGTTGCGGCGGAATCCCTGCCGGGTCTTCGCGCTGTGAAGGCAGACGGCATTCTGCAATACACCCCCGACTTGCACCGTAACCCCCGCGTCGCTCGTGTTGCGCACTGTGAAGCGCATGACCGTTGCCGGGAGTGAAGAATCCGCTGTGTTCAACGGGATGAAGGGCGAAAACGCCTCGAGATCGACACTGACCGGCGAGTCCGGATCACGATACTCGACGCGCCCGATGGGGTACTGCCCGTTGAACGACACGTCGCGCCAGCCTTCGCGGTCGAGTCGGCGGATCCGGTTCGCCTTGTCCGAGGTGACGCGAATCTGGAAGGCCTGCATGAAAGGCTGGCTCATCGCCATCGGCTTGGCGTAATGCTCCGCCCCCGTGCCAATGTGCTGGTTGAAGATGTCCCAGTGCAGAAGCCGCCCGTCGCCGCCCAGGTACACCTGGCCCGCGCATAGCCCGCCAATCGGCATCCCGATGTGATCCAGGTCCGAGCCCCGATAGACGGTCCGCTCGCCACGCTCGAACAGCGATTTCACCCATTCCGGACGCAGCTTCTTGTCCCTCGGGACAAGTTTCTCGAAATCGGCCCTGGTGAACGGGCCGGCCATGGCTTCCCACGGGTGCACCGCGGCCGCAGCCGTTCCCAGGCCGACGGCTTTCAGAAAGCCGCGACGCGGCCAGCCGCCTGAACACGCACAGCCCCCGTTCGATGACGATTCCGAGATCGGATTCATAGGATGCCCTCAGGGTGCCAGACTTCAGGCCGCAAGACCAGAGCATTCGCGATGCGCAACGCGTGTCGCCGTCCCGCATTGCGCATACGCGTCAACCTAACGAGACCTCCCGCGCTGTTCCTGGGAGCAGCGCTGTCGAGGTTGTCTAAGTCCTTGGGTCGGAGTTCGTTGTGGAAGTCGCCCATGCTCTGGTCGGCGTCGATGTCGCGGAGCGTGTGGAGTGCGGCGGTTTACCGCCGCTTTTCGAGGACGGTTCTT
>DAOOQY010000259.1:0-6254 GCA_035389025.1 Verrucomicrobiota bacterium | reverse complement strand
GACCCCTCACCCCGGCCCTCTCCCATCCGATGGGAGAGGGTGTCCCGCTCTGCGGAACGGGTGAGGGTGACGGCGGAGTGCATCTCGCTGATTCCTCAGTACCGTCCGGGATTGCAGGTTTCACGGAGGCCATTCTGACAGGACAGGAGACGCGCGTCGAGACGCGCGGATGTGTTGACGAGCATTTGGATTCGGGGGGGCGTTGAATCCGCCAATGTCGGCAGTGGCTTTATCAATTGGCCACTCTCTCCCCCGCCTGATACTGGTCCTTGCGTGAGGAACCGGCGGGACAGGCCCGCGACCGACGCCAGGCGCGGCACGCGTTCTGGCCAAGGAGCCGGGATGCAGAACTCGGTGAAGCTCTGTGAATAGCCGGGCGGGGCCGTGTCATTCAGACTTGAGCGACAGCCCGCAAAGTCGGAACATTGATCGTCCTGAGATGAAGCGCGTGACAACGATGCAGACGAAGGCCGGCGGCCCGGGGGGCCGCTGGCTGCGTGTGGCTTTGGCGGGCCTGCTGCTTCTCCTGCCGGGTTGCTCGATCAAACGCATGGCGATCAACAGGGTGGGCGACGCCCTGGCCGGCGGCGGCGCGACGTTTTCGAGCGACGACGATCCCGAGCTTGTCGGAGCGGCGCTGCCATTCAGCCTGAAATTGATGGAAAGCCTGCTGGCCGAAAGCCCGCGCCACCGCGGCTTGCTCTTCGCCACCGCCAGCGGCTTCACCCAGTACGCCTACGCCTTTGTCCAACAGGAGGCCGATGAGATCGAGGACCAGGATCTTGCCAAGGCCCAGGCGATGCGCACTCGTGCCAAACGCCTCTACCTCCGCGCGCGCGACTACGGTCTGCGCGGGCTCGAGCAGGCGCATCGCGGCTTCGCCGCGGGACTGCGGGCCCAGCCCATCGAGGCCGTGCGGGCGGCCGACAAAGCGGATGTCCCGCTCCTGTACTGGACCGCCACATCGTGGGCGGCGGCGATCAGCCTGTCGAAGGATGATCCGGATTTGATTGCGGAGATTCCCCAAATGGAGGCGCTCATCGATCGCGCGCTGGTCCTGGACGAGGCCTTCGACAAAGGCGCCATTCACAGCTTCCTCATCACTTACGAGATGGCACGATCGGGCCGGACGGGCGATCCGGCGGAACGGTCCCGCCAGCACCTCGAACGGGCGTTGGCGCTCTCGGGCGGGCTGCTCGCCGGGCCGCTGGTGTCCTTTGCCGAGGCGGTCTGCGTGCAGAAGCAGAACCTCAAGGAGTTCGACATCCTCCTCGAACGGGCCCTCGCGATCGATCCCGATGCGCAGCGGGAGATGCGCCTGGTCAATCTGGTCATGCAGCGTCGGGCGCGGTGGCTGATGTCCAAGAGGGACGAACTGTTTCTGATACTGGACGAACCATCGGCCCGTTGAGCGCGCGCGATGCGACAGCCGCAACCTGATCAACAGATTCAACCACTATGAACCGACATGCACCACGACAGATGAGCCGCTGGGTCCTCGGCCTGGCCGGGAGCCTCTGGCTGGCCTGCGCCGGCACAACCCTTGGGGCGGAGAGAATCAAGCTCGCCACCATGGCGCCCACCGGGAGCAGCTTCCACAAGAGCCTCCTGGCGATGAAAGACGCATGGCGCAAGGCCTCGAACGGGGGCGTCGACCTCGTCATCTACGCCGATGGGAAACTGGGGGGCGAGGCCGACACCGTGGGCCTCATGGGTGTCAACTCGATCCAGGCCGCCATGCTCACCGGCGTCGGACTGGCCGAGGTCGAGTTCGGTGTGGCCGGCCTCCAGAACATCCCGATGGGCTTCCGGGATTTGGCCGAGGTGGACTACGCCTGCGGCAAACTCGAACCGATGCTCGAAAAGCGCCTGCTCGAAAAGGGCTTCGTGGTGCTCTTCTGGTCCGATGCCGGCTGGGTGCGGTTCTTCTCGAAGAAGCCGGTGGCCTACCCGGAAGACCTCAAGAAGCTCAAGCTGTTCACCTGGGCCGGCAACCCCGAACAGGTCGTCATCTACAAGTCCGGCGGCTTCAATCCCGTCCCGCTCGAGACGGCGGACATCGTGCCCGGATTGCAGACCGGCCTGATCGAAGCCACCCCCGCCCCGCCGGTCTTCGCCCTGGCCAGCCAGATCGACGGACGCGCCCCCCACATGCTCGAACTCAATTGGGCCCCGCTCATCGGGGCCTGCGTCGTCCGCCGCCAGGCCTGGGAGAAAATCCCGGCCGATACCCGCGCAAAGCTGCTCGAAGCCTCGGCCGCCGCCGGCAAGGAAATCAAGGCCAACGGACGACGCGAAAGCGACGAATCCGTTGCGGCGATGGAGAAACGGGGGCTCAAGGTCACCCGGGTCACGCCCGAAATCGAAGCGGCTTGGCGGACTGAAGCGGAAGCGGTTTACCCCAAGATTCGCGGCAAGCTGGTGCCCGCCGATGTCTTCGACGAGGCCTTGCGTTTCATCCGCGAATACCGCGCCAATCAAGGAAAGTGAACCGCGCGTGAACGTCGAGTTCTCCCCGGACAACAGCCTGAAGGGCAAGGCCGCGCCAGAACGCCCGGAGTGGCTGCGCGGCGTGCGGACGGGAGAGAACCTGGTCGTCGTGTTCGTCCTGGCGGCGATGGTTCTGCTGCCGTGCGCGGAAATCGCGCTGCGCAAGCTTTTCAACACGGGCATTCCCGCGTCGGCGCCGATTGTGCAGCACCTGGTGCTGGTCCTGGGCATGCTCGGCGGCGCGGTGGCCGCGCGCGACAACCGGTTGCTGGCCTTGTCGACCTTGTCGGCCCATTTCAGAGGCAGGTTCAAGGAGGTCGCCCTCGTCTTCAGCAGCGGCTTTGCCTCCGCCATGAGCTTCCTGCTCTGCAAGGCAAGCGTGGATTTCGTGCTGGCCAGCCGCAAGCTCGGAAAGACCCTGGCCTATGGAATCCCTTTGTGGACCGTGCAGTTGGTGCTCTGCATCGGCTTCGCACTCGTCGCGTGGCGGATGATACGCCATGCCGGCACCACCTGGCGCGGACGCGTCGGCGCCTTCGCCGTGGCGGCGGCGGTGGTCGCAATCGGAGCGTGGTCGCCCATCCCGCCCGAGCAACTTCGGATTCCCGCCTTGTTGACGCTGGTGATCGCCGTGGCCATCGGCGCTCCCATCTTCACCGCCCTGGGTGGCGCAGGCCTGATTCTGCTCTGGAGCGCGGGCGAAACCATCGCGTCCATGCCCCTGAACCACTACCGCCTGACCGTCAACCCGACCTTGCCGAGCATCCCGCTGTTCACCTTGGCCGGCTATTTCCTGGCCGAGGGCGGCACGGCCCGCCGACTCGTGAAGGTGTTCGACGCCTTGTTCGGACACCTCCGCGGAGGCGCGGCGATCGGCACGGTGCTGGCCTGCGCCTTTTTCACCAGCTTCACCGGGGCCTCCGGGGTGACCATCCTCGCCCTGGGCGGCCTGCTGATGCCCATCCTCCTCTCGGCGGGTTACGGCGAACGAACCTCATTGGGACTCCTCAGCGGGGCTGGATCGCTCGGTCTGCTCTTTCCCCCATGCCTGCCCCCGATCCTCTATGCCATCATCGCGAGCAGCACCGGCAGCAGCATCGGCATCGAGGAAATCTTCCAGGCCGGACTGCTGCCGGGCCTTCTTCTGGTGGCGATGACGGGCGTCTGGGGCGTGCTCAAGGGACCCCGTGTCCAGGCGGAACGACGCCGCTTCAACCCGCGCGTCGCGCTCGACGCCATGTGGGGCGCCAAATGGGAACTGCTGACGCCGGTGGTCGCCCTGATCGCCCTCTTCGGCGGCTTTGCAACACCGGTCGAGGCGGCGGCCCTCACGGCCCTCTACGCCTTCTTCGCCGAGGTTGTCATCTACCGTGACCTCAAGGTCTTCAAAGACGTTCCCCGCGTGATGACCGAATGCGCCTGTCTCATTGGCGGAGTGCTCCTCATCCTCGGCGTCGCCCTCGGTTTCACGCATTTCCTCATCGACGCCCAGATTCCCGACCAGGCAGTGGCCTGGGTCACCGCCAACATCAAATCACGCTGGCTGTTCCTGCTCGCCCTCAACCTCGTGCTTCTCGTGGTGGGAGGTGTGATCGAGATTTACGCCGCCATCGTGGTGGTGGTCCCGCTGCTGGTCCCGGTGGGCGTCGCCTTCGGCATCGACCCCCTGCACCTTGGAATCATCTTCCTCGCCAACATGGAGCTTGGCTTCCTGATGCCGCCGATCGGACTGAACCTGCTGCTGGCCTCGTACCGCTTCGACAAACCGCTTGTCGAGATGATGCGGGCGGCGCTCCCAATGCTGCTGGTCCTCGGCATCGGAGTTCTGTTGATTACCTACGTCCCCTGGCTGACCACCTGGCTGCCGAGCGTGCTCAAATAGAACGCCCTTCCGCGGACGTCACACCCCACCCTCCCCCCAGGCCTCCGCAAGCCCCCAGGGCGTCTGACAGGAGCGACCGACAACCGATTCTGTCCCGGGCCTCGTTCTGCCCTCATTCCACCCGAATGCGGTAGAAGCGGGAGCCCGCGCCAGGATCGATCGGCTCGTCGATGGACCACAGGTAGCCGGGCAGATCGGAACTCGAGGCTTCGCTCCAGAACCTGAGATCCGATGAGACTTCGAGAACCGCCACGTTGCGATCGCCGGTCGTGGCTTCCATCTCGATCTGGCCGCCAACCACTGACACGCCCGTGAGCCGGGGCGACCGATCGAACACCGCCAGACGGCCGACCTTGTATGTCGGCTCGGCCTTGCCCACAAGGGTGAAACCTCCCCCCAGACAGACCAACCGTTCGGATATGCCAATCGCCGCAGGCTGGGCATTCGGCGCCGGGTCCCACTCGTACGCCTGCATCAGCGGACCCAGCACCGCCGCGTACTGCCGGAACTCGCCGCCGATGCTGCTGAACGACCCGCCCACATAAAGGGCTGAGTCCAGGGCGTTGAGGGCATCGACTGTCACACTCTTGGGCAACGTGGCGTCCGCAGGCAGCAACTCGAGGCTGGGAAGCCCGAACACAGCCAGCGAATGAAGCTCGATGCTACCCATCGATTGGAAGGCGCCGCCTGCGTAGAGACGATCCCCCACAAGCGACAAGGCCTTGACCTCCTTGTTTGGATTCGGATTCCAGTCGAGCAACGTGCCGTGGACAGCATCCACCGCGGCGAGGCGATTGCGGGTCTTTCCTCCCACCTCGGTGAAATCGCCGCCCAGGAAAAGCGTCGTGTCCGCCAAGGCCAGGGCGAAGACGCTCTGAGAGCTCCGGCCCACTTTGGGCGCAAAATCCAATGGAGCGGCCGTCACCGGATCGACGGCGGCGAGCGCACGCGCCGTATAGTTGCTGACGGCCGTGAAGAGCCCCCCGACGTACAGTTCGGTGTCCGTCGGGAGAAGGCATCGCACAATCGCCTTCGAAGAACCGTTGGTGGCACTGAACGCGAATTGCTCGACAAGCGCCCCGCTCACCGGATCAAGGGCCGCGAGCCCGGAGACAGGCGCGCCGTTGAGCTCCGTAAAGGCCCCGCCGGCATAGACACAGTCCGCGCCGGGCGCCAGCGCGTAAACCTCATCTGACGCGTCCGCGATCCAAGGCAATACCTGACCGGTCTGCACGGACAGAGCAGCGAGGTTGCGGCGCGCCTGCCCTCCCAGGGAGAAGAACTCGCCGCCGAGGAGAATTTCGGTTGAGGTCGCACCGATCGCCCACACACCTGCGTTTGCCGATGTCCCGTAGTACTCGTTGCCCAACGGCAGGTTGGCAACCACCTGGTCGGTCGCCAGGTCAACAGCCGTCACCAGTGGATGGGTGATGCCCTGAACCTTCGAGAAGCTCCCCACGACATAGAGGGTGTTGCCGATCAAACGCAGGTTGCGCACCAGATTCGCGGTCCCGCCCTCGATGCCGAGGTCCAGCGGCTGGATTCCGGCGTTGCTCCGCTTGACCGCGGCAAAGGCGTTTCGGTTCGCCACGCTGATGGTCGTGAAATTCCCCCCCACAAAGACGGTCGTGTCGGTTACCGCCAGCGTCCGCACCAGGCCGTTGGGATTCGGGTTCCAGGCCGTCGCCACACCCGACGACAATTCGAGCGCGGCCAAATACCTGCGCGGCTTCGTCCCGATCGTCGTGAAATCGCCCCCCGCGTACACGACATCCCCAGCCACAGCAAGCGCTCGGACCACCTTGTCAGCACCCGGGTTCCAGTCGGTCGCCTTCGCGGTCGAGAGATCGTTCATGCCGAACCAGGCCATGAACGCGGACAC
>DAOOQY010000258.1:0-6266 GCA_035389025.1 Verrucomicrobiota bacterium | reverse complement strand
GGCGGCCAGTTCCCCGGCGTTGCTGAGCGTGTCGTTGTCCGGGTCGCCCGCCGCCCCCTGATCGAGGGCGCCGAAATGGCGCAACTCCCAATCATCGGGGAGGTTGTCGGCGTCGCTGTCGACGGTGGCGGTCAGGCGTTCGAGCGTGAGGCCGTTGAGGATCGGGTTGGGATCGGTATACCCGGCCGTGGCGCCATCGAGAACGAGTTCGAGTTCGGTGTCCGCGGCGGTGAACTCGAAGGTGATCACCGCGCCCTTGGCGCCGGGCGGGTCCTCCTGGTATGCGCCCGGGCAGAAACCGTATTCCTCGATGTTCCCCTCGACCTGGACGTCAAAGCCGCGGTTGGCCGAGTTGTCGGCAAACAAGAGTTGGAGCTTGTACGGGACGCCGGTTTCGACGGCGAGGCGCACGGTCACCATGTTGGGTGGCGCGCTCCAGCGGATGGAGCGCATCACGAACTCGAGCCCTTTGTCATTCGCCGTGTCTCCGTAGGCTGCCGTGTGCCAGGCGTCGACCTCGTTGACGGCGCTGATGCTGACACCTGGCGTGTTGTCCCCCGTGAACACCGCGTCGCCAACCCGTCCGGCGAAGCCGCTCGGGCCGACGTTGACGGCGTAGGTGAAGTAGCCCTCCAAATCAAGGCCCTCTCCGGGATCGCCTCCGGTGAAGGCGCCGACAGTTGCCGCGTGCGGATTGGGCGTGGCGACCAGGAACACACCCAGGCCGCATACCGCCAAGGCCCATCGGCGCAAGAGTGACAACGAGATGGTGAGTGATTGGTTCCTCATAGACCGGCTCGACTTTCTACTGGGAGGTTCATTCCCGAAAGCGGACACGCTCCGGCAATCCGATACCCTCGGCCCGGCTTGTGCCATATTTGGGAAGTACTCAGGCACCCTACCCGCGTCCGCAGGCACGGCAAACCAAAAATTCTCCCGCCTTAGCGCGCATGTCTCACCAACTTCTGAAGGACGCGGAGCCGATGTCAGCGAAAGGTGCACTCATGCGCGCTAGCCAAGCAAAACCGCGCCGGGATCGAGGGAGGGACGAAGGCAACGGAGTGTTGGTTCGCAACGGCGTTTCCCTCCACGACCAGACCCTCATTCCCCCCTGTCCCGGCGCGGTTTTGCCACAGCCCGGATTTAAGATGACTCCTTCGAGTGGTGAGAAACTCGTATAGAATCCTCGCGACGATCAAGATTCCCGGCCTCCCAAGACCGGACCTGGCGGGTTGTGCTCGGGCTTGAACTGGGGTCGATCCTCGCCCATTGTAAACCCACGATGACACCGCGCGCGAGCGTGTCGCTCCTTCCGTCGCGACCTCGGGTCGCGCTCCACCGGGATCGCCTCCCCCCGCGCGGCAACCTCGTCTGGCTGGCCAGCGCAATCGTCTGGGTTCTCCTGCCCTTGTGTTTTGAGGCCGGAACCGCCCAGTCGCCCGGCTATCTCAACTCGACAACAGCCGCCGATTGCGTCGTCACATTCAACGAGGTCATGTACCATCCGTCCGGCGACGGCTCGCACGTCGAGTGGATCGAACTCCACAACCAGATGTCCGTCGACGTCGACCTCTCCGCATGGACGATCGGGGGCGGCGTGGCGTATCGCTTTCCGCCGGGGGTCGTGATCCGCGGCGGGGCGGAGGTGGTGATCGCCGCGGATTCTGCCGCGCTTCAGGCGGCTACGGGTCTGGACGCGGTTCTGGGGCCGTTCACCGGATCGCTCGCCAATGAAGGTGAACGATTGGTCCTGCGCAACCTCAACGGCCGCGTGATGGACGATCTGGCCTACAGTGACCGCCCCCCGTGGTCCGTCGGTGCCGATGGTTCAGGGGCTTCCCTGGCGAAACGCCGTCCCGGTTCGCCCAGCAGCCCGCCTGAGAACTGGCGGGCCAGCCGCCAGGTCGGCGGCACGCCCGGGGGCGCGAACTTTCCCGACCTCGGCCCGGAAGACCAGCCGGTGGTCGAAGCGCTGATTGGTCCGACCGCGCGGGGCCGGTGGCTGGTGCCAGGCGTGTCCGGCGCGGGCGTGAACTGGACCGCGCCCGAGCACGATGACGCCGCCTGGTCGGCGGGCACGAACGGCTTCGGCTTTGATCGTTCGAACACGCCGCCGATGACGCGTCCCGGTCGGTTCTACCCACTCGAGAACGACTTTCGTGATGTCGCCGGCGACGCCCTCGATGGCCAGGCGCAGAGCAGTCCCGGGTTTGTCGCCGACCGTCCGCCGCCGTCAGCCGACTCGAATGCGTCCATGCGTTTGGACGGTCTTGACGACTCGGTCACGATGCCCGAGCCGGTCGTCCCGAGCGCCTACACGCTTTGTCTCTGGGTCAAGGTCGCCACGGTCAGGTCGTGCAGTCTCCTCGTGCTGACTTCCGAGGCGGGCCCAACGACCCACTGGTCTCACCAGGTCCGACTGAACAGCTCCGGACAGTTCGAACACTACACCTACGATGGCGGATGGAACCTGGTCACCGGACACACAGTCGCCCAACCGGGACGTTGGTACCATGTCGCAGCCACGGCCCAGAACGGCGGGTTCATACGCCTATTCGTCAATGGGATCGAGGAAGGGACTCCCGATCGGATCGGATCGCTGTGGACGGCGGGAGACCGTTGGATGCTGGGCTGCAATTCGGGCCACACACCCCACTTCCTGGACGGCTGGCTGGATGAAGTCGCCATCTGGCACGCCGTCATCCCCGACGCCCAGATCGCCACCGTCGCCAGCGGCGGCTCCCCAATGAACGCCGGCGGTCTCGAGGGCTTGTTTGCCACCGACCTCGCGGACTCGATGTGGCGTCGGAACAGCAGCGTCCGGCTGCGGTTGCCCTTCGCCAAATCCGCCGGCGTCTTCCACGATCAACTCCTGCTCCGCCTGCGCTACAACGACGGTGTCGTCGCCTGGCTCAATGGCGTCGAAGTCGCGCGCCGCAACGCCCCTGACACGATCGAATGGGACTCCGCCGCAACCGCCGAGCGCACGCCGGGCGACTCCGCCGTGCCCGAGACGATTGACCTCTCCGCCCAGATTCGACTCCTGCGCCCCGGCCTCAACGTACTGGCCCTCCAGGGCCTGAATCGCGCGGTCGACGACGACACTTTCCTTGCCCAGGCCGAGATCGTGGCGCGCAGGGGCGCGATTCCGGCCGACGCGCCCGGCTTGGTTCTCAGCGAGGTCCCCGCCGCTGAGACATCGCCGTTCTGGTGCGAATTGGGGAACGCCGGCTCCGCCCCGATTGCCCTGTCGGGCTACCGTCTGAGCCATTCCCGCGGCGGGATCGTTCCGCTTGCCAGCCGCGTTCTCGAGCCGGGTGACTTCGAGATCGCCTCCCTGCCGCCAGGCGTTCCGACCGTGCGCGAGGGCGACCGCCTCTTTCTGTCGAGCGCGGACGGATCGCTGTTGGCTGACGCCGCGCGCGTCGCGTTCGAACCCCAAGCCCGCCCCAGTCCCGCCGCGGATGAACCGTTTCTCATCCCCTCCGCCCTCACGCCGGGGAGTGCGAACGTCTTCAGCCTCCACGACGAGATCGTGATCAACGAAATCTTCTATCACGCCCCGCCGACCTATCGTCAGCCCGGCATCCCCTACGCGGAAAACGACGAGCAATGGATCGAGCTTCTCAACCGCTCGGACCACGCGGTCGACCTGGCGGGCTGGCGCTTGAGCGACGCGGTCGATTATGGTTTTCCGGACGATTGCGTGCTCGGGCCTGGCGAACTGTTGGTCGTGGCCCGCAACGCCGTGGCCCTCCGTGCACGGCATCCGGGCCTGCGCGTGGTCGGCGATTTCAGCCGACGCCTGTCTCGCCGTTCGGATCGCATCGCGGTGCGGGATGATGCGGGTAATCCCGTGGACGCGGTCCGTTACGGAGACGATCATCCGTGGCCGTCAGAAGCCGATGGAGGCGGATCGAGCCTTGAACTGGTGGATGCCCGGGCGGACAACGCGTCGGCAGCCGCCTGGGCGGCCAGCGACACCGCGTCGCGGGCCTCGTGGCGGCGCTACACTGTGATCGCCCGGGCCGTCGAGCCCGTGTTCGGCCCGCCGTTGCACGGTTTCTCCGAACTGAGGCTGGGCCTGCTCGATGACGGCGAATGCCTGTTGGACAACATCGCGGTGATCGAGGACCCCCGCGGCGCCGCCCGCCTCGTGCTCGAGAATGGCACTTTCGCCGATGGCGTCGCGACGTGGCGTCTTTTGGGCAACCATTCCCATTCGCGAGTCGAGGCGGACGTCGAGCGCCCTGGCAATCTGCTGCTCCACCTGGTCGCCACCGACGCCCGCGGTTACCTCCACAACCAGATCGAAACGACACTCATGTCCAGGGGCGCCGTCGTCCCCGTCGTCGCCGGACGCGAGTACGCGATCGCTTTCGATGCCAAGTGGCTTCGGGGTTCGCCGCAACTCCATGTCGAACTCTACTACAACCGCGTCGCCCGCACGATCGTCCTCGATCAACCGGACCTCTGGGGCACGCCGGGACAACCAAACTCGATGGCCTCGGCCAACCTGGGCCCCACCTACTCGGGCCTGACCCATGACCCGCCCGTTCCCCGCACCGGCCAGACGATCGGCATCCGCGTCGCCGCCCAGGACCCCGATCGAGTCGATTCCCTGACCCTGCATTACGCCATCAATGAGGGCCCCTGGCTCGAAGTGCCGATGGACCGCGAATCGGGCGGCCTCGCGGACGCGCCGGACACGCCCGCGCTCCTCACCGCCTCGCTGCCCGCGCAAGCGGTGTCCGGCACCGTGATCCAGTTCTATGTCGAGGGACGCGACGGGCGCGGCGCGGTCTCGCGCGGCCCGTCGGCTGGCCCTGATTCGCGGGCCTTGATCCGGGTGGACAATCGGAGTTCCGGCCCGAAGAGGCGGTCGTTTCACTTGATTCTTGCGGCGCGTGATGGCCGTTTGCTCGACGATTTCCGGAACATGATGAGCGACGACCGGCTCGGAGCGACCGTCGTGTGGGACGGGCGTGAGGTCTTCTACGACTGCGGCGTGCACCTGCACGGCAGCATGTACAGCCGCAACAACCCCGATGCTGCGGCTTACAACGTCCGGTTCCCCGCCGACCGCCCGTTCCGGGGCGTTCATCGCACGGTTCAGCTCAAACGCCGCGTGATCCAGGAGATCATCGCCAAGCACGTCCAGAACCAGTCCGGTGTTCCGGGGATGTACGACGACATCGTCCACCTCTTCTCGCATCGCCCCGGCAACGCCGGCCCGGCCCGGATGTCGCTGGCGCACTACAATGACATCTACCTTGATTCGCAATACGAGGACGGCGCCGCAGGCACCCTGTTCAATATGGAAGGCATCCGCGTCGCCGTCGCCACCGACGACGGCTCGCCCCAAGGCGTCAAGCTCCCATTCCCCATCGACTGGGTCGCCAACTACGACATTGCGGATTTGGGCGAGGACCCCGAGCAATACCGTTGGTCCACCATGATCCGCAATAACCGGGCTCGTGACGACTATGCGCCCTACATCGCCCTGGCCAGAGCCTTCAGCCTGAGTGGCACCGCCCTCGAACGCGCCGTGCCGGACCTCATGGACGTGGACGAGTGGATGCGCGTGTTCGCGCTGCTCTCCCTGTTCGGCATCGGCGACACCTACACGCAGGGCAACCCGCACAACCTCAACTTCTACGTCCGCCCCGCCGACCAGCGAGTGCTCGCCCTGCCGTACGACTGGGATTTTCTCTTTGCGCTCGAGGTCACGGCGCCGCTCTGGGGCGACGGCAATCTCTCCCGCATCATCAGCCGGCCCGCTATCATGCGCTGTTTCTATGGACATTTGCTCGACCTGATGGAGACCACCTTCCAGGCCGATGCGATGGCCCCGTGGGCCGCCCACTACGGCGCCCTGGCGGGCGAAGACTTCGGCTCCGTGCTCGATCGTGTGCGCGCCCGCGCTCAGCACGTGCGCAGCCGGTTGCCTGCGGCCATTCCCTTCGCCATCACCAGCAACGGCGGCGCCGACTTCACGGTCACCAACCTGTCGGTTCAACTCGAAGGCCGCGCCTGGATCGACGTGCGCGAGGTCCGCCTCGCCGGCCAATCCGCGCCGCTGCCCCTCTCCTGGCGGGACGCCGCCCGCTGGCAGGCAGCCGTTCCGTTGGCGACCGGGCTCAATCGCATCGCCCTCGAGGCCTTCAACCGCCGAGGGGAAATCGTGGGCCAGGACGCCATCAACGTCAGCACCACCGCGAACGACAACCCCCAGCGCGTCGCGCTCCGCATCACGGAGATCATGT
>DAOOQY010000257.1:0-6267 GCA_035389025.1 Verrucomicrobiota bacterium | reverse complement strand
CGGACCTTGTTCCAGATGCGCACCGCATGGGAGCCACAGTGAGAGACTGAACTGGACTCGTTCACTGTGGCATTTCCAATTCAAGGATTCTAAGGTGCCCCGATGAACTTGAATTGCTGCTGTCGATGGTTGTCCGCGTCTGCGCGTTTCAGAAGCTGCATCGCCGGTTTGTCAGCCTTCGCTGTGTGCGCCAGTGCCGTATTCGCCGCCAGCCCGGTTCCCACGCCCGAACAGCTCGCCTGGCAGCGCCTCGAGTTCATCGCGTTCGCCCACTTCGGGATCAACACCTTCACGGATCGCGAGTGGGGTGACGGCAAGGAAGAACCGAGCCTGTTCAATCCAACCGATTTCGATGCCCGCCAGTGGGCTACCGTGCTGGATGACGCGGGGGTGAGGCTTCTGATCCTGACTGCCAAACACCATGATGGTTTCTGTCTCTGGCCATCGAAGTTCACCGGGCACAGCGTCAAGAGCTCGCCCTGGCGCGACGGCCGGGGCGATGTCGTCCGTGAAGTGGTCGAAGCCCTGCGTGAACGGGGTCTGCGGGTCGGTCTCTACCTTTCGCCCTGGGACCGGAACCAGCCCGCGTACGGCGATTCACCGCGGTACAACGAGTATTTCAGGAACCAGTTGCGGGAGTTGCTGACGGATTACGGGGCAATTGACGAGGTGTGGTTTGATGGCGCCTGCGGCGAAGGCCCCAACGGCAAGCGCCAGGAGTACGACTGGCCCGGTTTCTACGCGGTTGTTCGCCAACTCCAACCGAAGGCGCTGATCGCGATCTGTGGGCCGGACATCCGCTGGGTCGGCAATGAATCGGGCGTCGCGCGCGAGAACGAGTCTTCTGTGGTCGAGCGCGATGGTCAGCCGGCCTGGCACCCGGCCGAATGCGACGTCTCGATCCGGCCCGGGTGGTTTTACCACGCGAGCGAGGACGCCAAGGTCAAGTCGCTCCCGACGCTGGCCGACATCTACTTCAAATCGGTCGGCCGGAATTCGGTGCTGCTGCTGAATGTGCCGCCCGATCGGCGGGGGCGGATCGCCGATGCGGATGCCATTCGGCTGCGGGAATTCGGAGCGTTTGTGAGGCAGTTGAACGCGACGAACTTCGCCGCGGGGGCCGCCGTGACCGCTTCGAGCGTCCGTGACTCCGCACACGCCGAGCAGACCCTGCTGGACGGCAACCTCGGCACGGCGTGGATGCCGGCTGAGGGCGAACGCACCGGTCAAATCGAGTTTGATCTCGGCCAACCCCGGACCTTCAACGTGGCGCGCGTGCAGGAGGACATCACCCTCGGCGAACGCGTCCAGGCATATCGAGTCGAGGTCCTCGACGGCGCCCAGTGGCGCGCCGTGACCACCGGCCAGGTCATCGGCCACAAGCAACTGCGCCGTTTCGCGGACGTGACTGCCCAGCGGGTGCGCCTGGTGATCAGCCAGGCCGCCGCACCGCCAGCCATCGCGGAATTCGGCCTCCACTGGAATCCCCTGGCTCCGGCTGGTTCGGGCGCGCTCACGGCCCATTGACCGGCGAGCGGTCGAACGTTCAAAGGCAATGGGGTCGCATCTAAACAGTTGACAAATGGATGTTCGCCGGGGGATGTGTGCGGGGGCTGTTTCGCAGGCCGTTGCGGGGGAGGTGGTCAAAATGTCAACTATATAGATGCGACCCCATTGCCTTCTCCTCAGTGCCGAGGGCGGCACGTCCGCCGCTGAGACATGCCAGACCAACACGCGCGGCTGCGGTTCCGGGAACCGTGCCTTTCCCGTGTAACGAATGCAACAGCCGGAGTGCGCTTTTGTGCGCTTTTACGGCGAATGCACGAAAACCTTGAAAACACTGTTTCGAGCCGTGTTCATGCGGGTTTCGCGCATGTTTGCGCTGTTGTCGCGAAGTGCCAAAGACGGGTTAGGGACGTGGTTCCATCGCCAGTGCGGGTTCAAGTGAATCCGGTGGGCTTCACCGGATGCCCTTCTTCTCGACCGTCCAGCCGGCCATCCTGGCCACACCGCAGGGCTCGCCCTCGAACATGGTGGCGGCCCGCGGGTCGCCCTTGAGTTGCCACTGGAACCATGCAGTGGCGACCGCCGCAAAATCACCGCCGTGGGGTTGGGAGTAGGTGCCGCCGTGCCCGACGTTCAGGTTCGCAGCGAAGGCCGGCACATGGTTGATTCGGCGGAAATCGTCCATGCCGTTCCTGTAGGCGATGTCCTTCTCGCCCCCGAGGATGTAGATCACGGGCGTGTGCAGTCTCTCCAACTGCACCTTGGTCAACTGGGGCATTCCTCCCATGCCGCTGCCGGGGCTGCTCAGAATCCCGCTGTTGCAGACCATCGCGGTCGTGATGCGGGTGTCCGGGGCGACCTCCAGGGCTTGCAATCCGCCGCAGGACATGCCCGCGACCGCGATTCGAGCCACGTCGAGCTTTTGGCAGTACAGGCTCGACTGGTCGTTGTTCCGGGCGATCGCCCAGTTGATGGCGTCCGTCATCAGTGCGGACCGGGTCGGACCGCCGGGACCCCCGCGCTGGCCTTCCGCCGGCATGGGGCCGATGGCGACGACGAGAAATCCGTGCGAGGCGATCTCGGACAGGAAGTTCACATGCTCCCAAGGCGAATTCGCACAGGCGCCGTTGCCCCACGCGATGATGGGGAGCTTCGCCTTCTGGCCGAAGCCAGTCAGGTCCTTGGGTCGGAATACGGTGTGGCCCGGCAGGGATCGGTCCGATGCCATGAGGGCTGGGTAAGGCCCCGTGCCGCCATCCTCGATGGTCCGACTGGCGCTCTCTGCAGCCACGGCTGGGTCGTTTGTGGACGGCGTTGCCGAACAGCCGCTGATCTGGAACTTGGGATCGGGCTCCTGACCCTGGGCGAAGGCGCCGCCGGAGACGCCAAGCAACGGGGCCGCGACAAAGGCAAGGGCGATTGCGTTCATGGCAGGGGGCGGCTCACTTGGACGACGGGAGATTCGATCTGGGCCGGGCGCGTCCGTTGGGCACTGACGCGCGATGGAAACGCGAGGCAAAGGGATGCGACGGCGGCGAGGACAAGTTTTGAGATCATACGAATGCTCATCTGGTTCAATCCTGGACAGCGCGCAGCAGGCCGAGCCGGTAGGGGAGCCGGCCGTAGTCCCCGCGGTTGTCGGCGTCGGAAATTCCCTGGTACAGGAACAGGAGGTTGTCGGGATCGAGAATCATGCGCTCGTCGTGGCTGTCACGGACCATCTCGCCGTGGCTGACCTGGCCGGTCCAGGGTTCGACCCCGTCTTCAAAGGTCATGTTCCTGCTGCCGGCAAAGGGCTGCTCGAAGGTGTCGAGTCCCGCCACCGGATGCCATTCACCATCCAGTGTGTCCGCGATGTAAGCGCGATAGAAACGGGTCGGGGACAATGCCTCGACGCACGTCAGGTACTTGTCCGTGCCCTTGATCTTGTACGTAAAGCTCCCCTCGAAGACCGTGGCGCGGGTGCCGCGCATGGCGATCGCCGGACTGCAGAACCCTTTGGGGAACTCCGCGTACGGGGTGCGGCTGCGATAGAAATGCCCGTCGTCGCCGGTGAAGAACAGATACATGTGTTCGCCGTCGCCGATACAATGGTAGTCAATCGGGAGCCGCGGCATGGGGGTGTCCTGAGCAAAGAACGGTTGCGGCGCGCTCCATGACTTCGGGTCATCCGGCGTTTCGCTGGTGCAATACGCCGGCGCTTGCGTCTGGAAAATGAAGTACCACTTCTTGTGCGGCGCGAAGTAGAACACTTCCGGCGCGCACTTGTAGCCGCCGAATCCCGGCACGGTGTCCATGTAGAAGAGCCTGGCGTTCGGCGCGTCCTTCCAATCCGCAAAACTCAGGTAAACCATGCTCCACCCGCCGCGACCGCCGCGTTGCTGGCCTTGCGCCGGCTGGTTGGCGTCGGCGTTCGAGAGTTCCGCCGCGGCGGGGCCGCTCACCATGAAGGCGGTCGCGTACACGTGCCACTTGTCCCGATAGCGGAAGATCGTGGGGTCTTTGACCGAGTCAAGGAAATGGGTGGGATCGTTCTGCGGCGCGACGAGCACGCCGGTCGATTTCCAGTTGAGCGGCTTGCCCAGCAAACCGGGCAACGTGTTTGGCACGGGTGCGTGGATTTCGGGCGGTGGGCCGAGGTCCGGATTGGGTCGTCTGCCGCCGCGAGCCGCGGCGGCGGCCGGTGCGGGCGGCGCTGCCGCGGTCGCGTCCGCCGCCTGGGGGATGATCTCAATTGCATTGATCTGCGGGTTCTGGACATTCGGCGTGAAGGTGACCTTGATCTTGCCGTCGGTGACCGCGACGGGGACGGTTTCCACGTAGGCCTTCAGGAATCCCCCGGCCTTGACCCAGACATCGAAGTCCTTGAAGTCGCGTCCCTGAACGTTGAAGGAGAACACCCGTTCGCCCGGGCCGGTGATGCCCTCGTAGGTCTCTGCGAAATGCAGCTTCACGACGTAGTCTCCGTTGGGCACGGGCCACGTGAAGGAGTCCATGCTGTAGCGCTCCGCCCGGTACAGCTCAGGGCTCCGGGTATTGGCGATCTGGATGTCCGGCCGCTCGATGGTCTGCCCGCCATCGAAACCCTGGTCCGCCAGCCAGACGTTGCCCTCCGCGTCCTTGACCGGCTCGGACTTGCCGGCCTTGATGCGGATCACCTGCACGGCCTGCCCGCCTGTGGCAGGCGTGCCTGATTCGCGTCGGGCGACGATTTGCTCCTTCGCAAACTCACCGACCGGGCGGTCCCGAAAGAGCAACGGCGCGAACTGATGCAGGCTGCGGCGCCAGGATTGCCACTCGTGGCCCGTGTCGGGGGAGACGTAGAAGTAGCTGTTGACCCCGGCCGCCTTGAGCGCCTCCGTATTCGCCTTGGGGTCGCCGCCAAAACCTCCCCGCCCGCCGCCGAGTTCCCGGCTGCCGTAGCCGACGAACACCACCTTGACCTTCTGCTTGAACGTCTCGAGGTCGGCGATGTCCGCGGGCGCGATGCTGCCGCCGCTGAAGATTCCGATGTGGGAGAAGGTGTCGAGGTGGGCCAGGGTGATCGATCGGGTCTGCATGCCGCCCATCGAGAGGCCGGCCATGGCGCGATTCGGCTGATCCGTCAGGGTGCGGAAGTGGGCGTCGATGTAAGGGATCAGGTCGTCGAGGAGGACCTTCGTGAAGGCGCTGAAGTCGAACATGCGTCCGCCGGGGCCGCGTCCACCCGGCGGCGGGGCGTTGGTGGCGCCCGCCGGGGCGCTGTTCGTGGCACCGGGTGGAACCGCGGCTCCCGGCGGGCGGCCCGGGCCGGCCGCGCCAGGGATGTAGCTGTTGGCCATCACGATGATGAAGGGCCGGGTTGTTCCCGAGGCGATCAGGTTGTCCATAATGAGCCCGGCGTAGCCCTGGCTGCCCCAGCCGGTCTCGTCTTCGCCTCCGCCGTGTTGCAGATACAGCACGGGATACCGCCGGGCCAGGTCGGTCTCGTAGTCCGGCGGGGTGTAGACAAAGCAGCGGAAAACGGCGCTCGCGTGCTCGGAGGCGTAGAGCGTCTGACGGAGTTGACCATGCGGCACGTCCTTCAGGGCATAGAAGTCCTGGTCCGCGGCGGGGACCTCGAGGCCGCTGCCCCACCGGCTGCCTCCGTAGAAGTACAGGGTGCCGGGATCCGGGACCCCGGCGCCGTCAATGACCAACTGGTAGTAGTGGAAACCCTCGTCCTGAGGCCGCGTGACGCCGGTCCAAGCGCCGTCGTCGCCTTTGGTCAGGGGGTACTTGGCACCGCCCAGGAACTCGAACACGAGGCTCTGGGCCTGTGGCGCGACGACGCGGGCCCGGACGCGGCGTTCGGAGTTGACCTGGGGGTACTGTTTGCCGCGCTGGTTGAGCGAGGAGGGCTTGAAGTCCTCTATGGGCGGTGTGTCGTTTTGAGCGAGGCCGGGAAGGCCCGGGAGGAGGGCCGCGAGGACCAGGAGCGGGAGTTGTATTCTCATAAGGATCGGGGATTTGGCGCGGAATCAGCACGGTGAGCACGGTGTTGCCAACTGGCCAGCAGAATTCGTTCTCGCGCCCCAAGCGCTTGGTTCTGCAAGGTTTGCTGGATGGCCGATCTACTTGAAGATCCGCTGTGCGAACAGCCACAGGTTGTTCCTCCAGTGCGTCGGATCGTGGCCATTGCCGTCCACGTGCCACACGTGCGGGACACCCTTCTCCTTGAGGTAGGCGTGCACGCCCTGGCTGATGCGGATCAGGCCGTCCTGGTTGCCGCAGGCCAGCCAC
>DAOOQY010000256.1:0-6292 GCA_035389025.1 Verrucomicrobiota bacterium | reverse complement strand
GATGGCGTCGGCCCTTTGGAATTCCCTGGCCTTGCGCGCCTGCTGCCTGGCTTCCAGAAGCGCGACGATCTCGGGCGGAGCTTCCGCGTCGGAACGCTCCCCAACCCCCAACACGGCGTCGAGTCGGCTCCAGGCTGCGAGGGCTGCAGCCGCGCGCGCCGGTGATAACTCGTTGTCCGTCGAAGCGCGGTTCATCTGCCGAATCCACTCGAACACGGCGGCCCAGGCCGCCGAGACGTTCAGGTCGTCGTCCAGGGCGAGTTCGAAACCGCGCAGCAGTTCGGCGTCCGGTTCGGCTCGGATGGCCCCTGCGACATCGCGCAGCTTGGCCAGGCACTCGTCCAGCCGCGCCAGAGCGGCGCGGGCGCCCTGGAGTCCGCCGAGCGTGAAGTTGAACGACTCGCGGTAGTGGGCTGTGAGCAGGAGGTGGCGGATTTCGCGCCCGGCAAAGCCTTTGGACAGCAGATCGCGCAGCGTGAAGAAGTTGCCGAGCGACTTGCTCATCTTCCGGCCTTCGACCAGCAGGTGCGCGCCGTGCAGCCAGTGTTTGACAAAAGGCCGACCGCCCGCCTGCACCCCCGCCCCTTCGCTCTGCGCGATCTCGTCCTCGTGGTGCGGGAACGCCAAATCCTCGCCGCCCAGGTGCAGATCGAAACTCGGCCCGAGAATCTTCATGCTCATCGCGCTGCACTCGATATGCCAGCCCGGGCGCCCCTCGCCCCAGGGACTGGCCCATGTCACGGCCCCGTCTTCGGGCGTTCGAGCCTTCCAGAGCGCGAAATCGGCCATCGCGTCTTTCGCGTACTCGTCGCTCTTCACCCGCTCGCCGATCCGCATCTCGTCGAAGTTGAGATTCACCAGGCGTCCGTAGCGTCCGCCCGCGGCCCGGTACTTCTCGATGCTGAAATAGACCGAGCCGTCCGCCGCCTGGTACGCGAAGCCCCGCTCGACGAGCTTGTCGATGAGGGCGATGATATCGCCGATGTGCTCGGTCGCACGCGGACAATGGTGCGGCGGCAGGAGGTTCAACGCCCGCGCGTCTTCGAAGAACGCGGTCTCGTAGCGGGCGGTGTATTCGCGCAAAGTGGTCCCGGCCGTCCGAACCCGCGCGATGATCTTGTCCTCGACGTCGGTGATGTTCATGACCGCGGTGACGGCGTAGCCTTTGAACTCGAGGTACCGCCGCACCAGGTCCGCGAATACAAAGGTCCGGAAGTTCCCGATGTGCCCGAAATCGTAGACCGTCGGGCCGCAGCAATAAAGGCCGACGCGCCGCCCCTCGGGATCGAGTGGGACAAACGGCTCCACCGCGCGGGTGATTGTGTTGTAGAGTTGCAGGGCCATAGCAGTTCGACTGGGATCGACCCTATCGGGCCGCGCCCAGATGCAAAAGAGCAAAACGCGCTGTCCCGAGTGCCCGGGGATGCGAGCGCCAGTGCATCTGTCAGATGCACCGTCCCGGCGGCGAGGCCTGGGTTCAAGGTTGACGCCCGGCGTCCAGACCGCTAACGTGCCGTCCGGTCGGTGGCTGTAGCTCAGCCTGGTTAGAGCCCCAGATTGTGGATCTGGTTGTCGCGGGTTCAAATCCCGTCAGCCACCCCATCCCTTGCCCTCCGCGCGTTCCCGCGTGCGGCGGGCTTCGGATGCCGGGCAACTCGAGGAGCAATGACCACGAAAGTCCTTAACCTCTTCAACCACGCTCCGGCCAGGCCAACGGGGCTGCCGCGCAGGGTGCTGCTCGGCATCGGACTCCTGTCCGCAGCCGCGCTGCTGGCTGAGCACGGATTCGTCATCGAATCCGCGGCGATCGGCTGGATTCAGCTCATCGAGTTCCTCCTTGCCGGCGCCTACACTGCCGACCGCGTTCTGATGCTGGCCCTCGGACCACGACGCCGGGACATGATGCGCCAGCGTCAGTTCGAGTTCGCGGTTCTCCTCCTGTTCGCAATCCTGGCTTCCAGCCTCTTCTTCTCCCCGCCGGCCGCCGCGGCGGCGGCCCGCTTCTTCCACACCGAAGAGCCCTGGAAACTGGGCATCCATCTCTGCAAGCTCTTCCTGCTCGCCAACGTCCTGGTCCAAATGCTCCGGCTGTGGCAGCGGTTGCTCTTCCGCGGCGCGCGCCCCGAGTGGATTCTGGCGGGCTCGTACGCCCTCCTGATTCTCGCCGGAACACTCCTCCTGCAGTTGCCGCGCGCCAGCGCAATTGCGGATCGACCGATCGGGCTCCTCGACGCGCTGTTCACCGCCACCAGCGCCAGTTGCGTGACCGGGCTGGGGGTCCGAGACACAGGCACGGAGTTCACCTCGCTGGGACAAGTCATCGTGCTGGGCCTTATCCAGGTCGGCGGCCTCGGGATCATGACGTTCGTCGCCTTTCTGGCCGTGACCTCGGCCGAATCGCTCCCCGTGCCGCAAATGCTCGCCTTCCGCCAGATGGTCGGCGCGCGCACGCCCGCCGTCCTCAAGCGACAGGTCTCGGCCATTGTTGTCTTCACAGTGTTGGTCGAGGCCGCGGGTGCGGCGTGTCTCTACGCCTGCCTGCCCCCCGAGCAGGACCGGCTCGTGAAACTCGGATGGAGCGTCTTTCATTCGGTCTCCGCCTTCTGCAACGCCGGCTTCTCGTTCTCGGCACAGAGCCTCGCCCAATTCCAATCCCATGCCGGCGCCATGCTGACGTTCATGGCCCTGATCGTGCTGGGCGGCCTCGGGTTCCTGGTCGTGACAGACATCCTCGGGCTGCAAATCTCGAGGCTGCCGCTGGTCCGCCGTCTCCCGTGGGTCCGCCGTTATAACCTGCGCGTGCCTGTCTACCGGCTCCCGGTCCAGACGCGGCTTTCGGTCCTGGTGACCGCCATCCTGTTTGGTGTCGGACTGGCGGGGTTCTGGGTTCTGGAAGCCGGCCGCGTTTTGGCGGACAAACCCATCGTGACCCAGTTCCTGATCTCCGCCTTCCATTCGGTCACCCCCCGGTCAGCCGGATTCGCAACGGTCCCAATCGATCAACTCCAAACAGCAACCCTGCTCCTCATCATGGCCTTGATGGTGATCGGCGCCTGCCCCATCTCGACCGGCGGCGGCATCAAGACCGTGACGTTCGCGGTCCTGCTGCTGGCCCTGCGCGCGCTGCTGACCGGGCGCGATCGTGTCGAGATTTGCGGACGCGCCCTTCCCCAGCGGGTCTTGCTGGCAGCGCTGGCGGTTGTGGTCTTGTATGTCATCATCGCCGGTCTGGGCGTCTTCGCCCTTGCCTTGTACGACCCCCAAATCCCTCTGCGCAGTGAGATGTTCGAGGTGGTGTCCGCGCTCGGCACGGTGGGCCTCTCGACCGGCATCACAGCCCAACTCAGCCCGGCCAGCCAACTCATCCTCTGTCTGCTCATGTTCATCGGGCGCGTCGGCCCCATTTCGATGGTCTTGGCCGTCGTCCGGATTCCCCGCCCCGTCCGCTACCAGTTTCCAGAGGAAGACCTGGTGGTCGGGTAGGTTCTGGACAGTCGGCCGCCGAACTGGGATACCATCCCGCCATGAAATGCGCAGTGATCGGGTTGGGCGATTTCGGACGCGCCGCCGCCATCGGCTTGGCGCGCGCCGGGGCGGAGGTGATTGCCATCGACCGGAACATGGACCGCCTGAACCTGGTAAAGGACGAAGTGGCGCTCGCGGTGCGGATGGATGCCACGCACCGCGAAGCCCTCGAAGCGCAGGGGTTGGGAAAAGCCGACGTGTTCGTGACGGCCATCGGTCAGAACTTCGAGGCTCAAGTCCTGGTGGTTGTCCATGCGCGCGCCATGGGCGTCAAACGCATCGTCGCGCGCGCCATCAGCGAAGACCATCGACGCGTGCTCGAAGCGGTCGGCGCCACCGAGGTCTTCAACCTTGATGACGAGGCGGCGCGCATCATGGTCCAGCGCCTCACAATCTCGCATATCCGCAACTACTTCGAACTCGCCGACGGCTTCAGCCTCGTCGAGGTCGAGGCGCCGCCCTGGACGGCCGGACAGACCTTGCGCGATCTGGACCTGCGCAAGCGGTTTCGTCTGAACCTGGTCGCCATCAAACGCATGGGCCCCGCACCGGATGGCGGGCAGCAGGTCAAGGAGTTCAAAGCGGTCCCCATGGCCGACGACGTCATCCAAGCCAACGACGTGCTGGCCCTCGCAGGCAGCGTGCTCGACCTGGCCCGGTTCGTCGGCGACGACTCCTGAGTGAACCGCGGCGAGTGAATTGCGATTGCCGGAGCGCCGCCAATCGTTGAAGCTGGCGGTGATGGAACTTTCGACTGTGCCATGAAGAAGACTGCCTCAGCACACCGGCCCGCCCCGACGGACGGCTTCCGCGTCATGCTCAAATCCAAGATTCACCGGGCCACCCTGACCAGCAAGGCCCTGGATTACGAGGGGAGCATCGGCCTGGACCGGCGCTTGATGGACGCGGCGGATCTGCTGGCCGGCGAGCAGGTCCACGTGCTCAACGTCAACACCGGATCGCGTCTGATCACCTACGTCATCGAGGCCTCTCGCGGTTCCGGAACAGTCATGCTGAATGGCCCCGCCGCGCGCCTCGGCGAGCCCGGGGACCTCGTCGTGATCATTGCCTACGGCCATTACACGGATGCCGCCGCCCGCCGCCTGGTGCCGCGAATCGTCCACGTCGATGAGAACAACATCCCAGTCGTCCGGACGCGACTGCGGGCGGCATGATGCCCTGAGCGGCTGCCGGACCTGACTCGGGTGGGCGAGCCCGGGCAGGTGAGCCGTTCGATATTGGCACCATGTCTGTATCGGTGGAGAGGTGCTTATGAAGCGAGCATGGACCGAAATCGGACTGATGGTGCCGGCAACATGGCTGCTCTTCGGGGCGGCCATCATCCCGGCGTTTGATCCGGGCACGGTCGCCCCCGCCCTGGATGCGGTGGCGGTGTCCAATCTGGGATCATCGACCCGCTTCCTTTACACCGGCGCTCAGCCCATTCAGACCGGCGTTTCCAACACAGCGATCCGTCATTCACGCATGCCCTCAACTGCAAACTTATGAACGCCCTCCTCGAATCCCCGACTCTGCTCCTGTTCGCCTATTGCCTCGCCGCGTTGCTGGCCGCCCTGGCCGGCGGCGCCTTCCCCACATTGTTCAAGCTGACACACACCCGCCTCCAGGTCTCCATCAGCTTCGTCGCAGGCCTGATGCTCGGGTTGGCTGTGCTGGGCCTCCTGCCCCACTCGATGAGCGAACCGGGCTCCGTCCGTGCCAGCGCCGGGTGGCTGCTGGCCGGGTTCCTGGCGATGTTCTTCCTTCAGCGTTTCCTCCCGTTCCACCATCACGATGTCGAGGCGGGCAGCCCTGTGGAACCGTGCGGCCACACCCACGCCCTGGCTGAACGCTCGGCCCGCAGCCTCAGTTGGATCGGCGTCGCCCTCGGCCTGTCGCTCCACTCGGTCTTCGACGGCCTCGCCATGGCCGCCGCCGTGGCGTCAGAGGCGCATGGACATGGCGGCGCGCTGGGCCTGGGCACCGCGCTGGCCGTCATCCTCCATAAACCGTTCGGCGCGCTGGCCATCACTACACTGATGACGGCCGGCGGGGCACACCTCTCCTCGCGGCACATGGTCAACCTGGCTTTCGCCTTGGTCACCCCGCTGGGCGCCCTGCTCTTCTACCTGGGGGCCGGCCCCTGGGCCCAGACCCATCCGGCCTGGCTCGGCGCCGCCCTGGCCTTCTGCGCGGGCACGTTTCTGTGCATCGCCTGCTCGGACCTGTTGCCGGAACTCCAGTTTCACACCCATGACAGATTCGCCCTCTCCGTGGCGCTGCTCGTCGGCCTGGGTGTGGCGATCGGGATCGCCCGATTCGGCCACCCGGAGCACGAACATGACCATGAACACGAAGGGCGCGCGACTGCCCTGCATCGAGAAGGAACTGGCTGACGCCCAGACCCAATCCTACGACGCGCTGCGGCGCGCGCACATCGCCGATCTCGCGTCCCTCATCGACCGCGTCGCACTCGATATCGGGGCCACCCCCTCCGATGTTCTCGGACTCCCGACGGATGCGCGCCTCAAGCGCGTCCCAACCCAGCCCCATCACCCCATCACCGACATCGGTATGAGACCGGGCCGAAACGGGTTGGGGCAAGTCACCCGCCCCGTCACGCAGATCCGACCGGACGCTAGACTGCGCAGGCTCGGAAACCGGTCTGGGTGCAGCAGGCTCCAGCACGGACTCAGGCTCGGGCAGCGCTTTACGCCCACGCAGGCGCCACACGGGAGCCAGCCCCATTTCCCTCAGAATCGCATCA
>DAOOQY010000255.1:5506-6296 GCA_035389025.1 Verrucomicrobiota bacterium | reverse complement strand
CCGTATCCCTTTCCAAGCACTCCTCAAGCACCGCTCCAAATGAAAAGACCGTGATATGCCGGAGCACGCGGGAGTCAGCGCGGTTTCGGGCCGAGCTTGTCGAGGGCGGCTGCGAACAAACCCGAGTTGAAACCGCTTCCGCTGTTCGTTCTTGCGCCCGTCGGCGGACGGGGCGTCGTCCGGCCGCCGGCGTGCGCCGGCTTCGGGGTCAGGTCGGGGCGGGACTTGAGCGAGAGGGCGATGCGTTTGCGTTCGAGATCGACTTCGAGCACGGTGACCTGGACGCGCTGGCCGGCCTTGACGACGGAGCCCGGCTCCTTCACGAACGTGTCGGCCAACTGGCTGATGTGGACCAGGCCGTCCTGGTGCACCCCGACATCCATAAACGCGCCAAAGGCAGTCACGTTGGTCACGATCCCCGGCAGCCTCATGCCGGGCTTGAGGTCCTCGGGCTTCGCCACGCCCTCGGCGAACCGGACGGTCTCGAACTGCTGGCGCGGGTCGCGTCCGGGCTTGGCCAGTTCCGCCATGATGTCGTGCAGGGTGGGCAGACCGATGGTGTCGGTGACGTAGCGTTCCGGCTCGATGCGCGTCCGCCGGGCGGCGTCCTTCATCAGGTCGCCCACCTCGCAGCCGGCGTCGCGGGCCATCCGTTCGACCACAGTGTAGCTTTCCGGGTGCACGGCGCTGGCATCGAGCGGGTTGGCGGCGCCCCGGACGCGCAGGAACCCGGCCGCCTGTTCGAAGGTCTTGTCGCCGAGCCGGGGCACTTTTTTCAGCGCCGCGCGCG
>DAOOQY010000255.1:0-5496 GCA_035389025.1 Verrucomicrobiota bacterium | reverse complement strand
CACGATGTGACGCAAAACGATCAAGCGGCGCTGCAGCCCCGCCGCGCGCGAGGCGAACGGGCCGTGCTCGTTGCGGAACGTGACGATATTCTCGGCCACGGTGGCGTTCAGGCCCGAGACGTAGCTGAGCAGTTGCTTGCTTGCGGTGTTGACCTCGACGCCAACCCGGTTGACGCAGGAAACCACCGTGTCGTCCAGCGCCCGCTTGAGCGCCCCCTGGTCGACGTCGTGCTGGTACTGCCCGACGCCGATGCTCTTGGGGTCGATCTTCACCAGTTCGGCCAGGGGGTCCATCAGCCGCCGCCCGATCGAGACCGCGCCCCGCACGGTGATGTCCTTGTCCGGGAATTCATCGCGCGCCACTTCGCTCGCGGAGTAGACGGATGCGCCGCTCTCGTTGACCATCACCACCAGCACCGACTTGGGCAGGCCGCACGCGGCAATGAACGCCTCGGTCTCGCGGCTGGCCGTGCCGTTGCCGATCGCCACCGCCTCGATGCCGAAATGGGCGACGATCTTGTGCACCCGTTCGCGGGCCTGGCGGAGCTGCAAGTCCGAGCCGCCGGCCAGGTGCGCCACGTCGTCGAAGAGCAGCTTGCCCTGGGCATCGAGCACGGCCAGCTTGCAGCCCGTGCGGAAGCCGGGATCGATCGCAAGCACCTTGCTCTGGCCCAAAGGGGGCGCCATGAGCAATTCGCGGATGTTCTCCGCAAAGACGCGGATGGCCTCGGTGTCGGCGAGCTTCTTCGAGGCGATCCTGGCCTCGGTCTCCATCTGGGAGGCGAGCAGGCGCTGGTAGCCGTCGGCGCAGGCGCGCCGCACGTGCTCGGCCGCGCCGCCGCCGCCCGTGACGAAACGCTGTTCGAGCAGCCCGATCGCCGGTCCTTCGTCCACCGTCACGCGCAGCAGCAGATACCCCTCGGCCTCGCCGCGGCGCATCGCGAGCAGACGGTGCGAGGGAACGCGGGCGAGCGGTTCGGACCACGCGAAATAGTCGCGGAATTTCTGCGCCTCCGGCTTCGCATCGGCGCCGGTGATCAGCTTGGATGTCAAGAGCGCCTCGCGCTCGAACAGCGCCCGGACCGACCGCCGCGCCTGGGCATCCTCGCTGAATCGCTCGGCGAGAATGTCGCGCGCTCCGGCCAAGGCGTCTTCGGCCGTTGGAACCGCCTTGTCCTTGTCCGCGCTGGCCACGACAAACCGGCCCGCCTCGATCTGGGGATCGGCGGGGGCGGACTGGTTGGCCAGCAGCCAGTCTGCAAGCGGTTCCAGGCCCTTCTCCTTGGCGATCATGGCCCGCGTCCGGCGCTTGGGCCGAAATGGCGCGAACGCGTCCTCGAGGGCGCTCATCGTGCCGGCAGCGCCGATCTGCCGGGCCAGTTCGGGCGTGAGCAGCTTGCGTTCCTCGAGCGATTTGAGAATGCTGGCGCGCCGCGCTTCGAGTTCGACCCGTTGGGCGAGCCGGTCGCGGATCGAGGTGATCGCGACTTCGTCCAGCGACCCGGTGGCCTCCTTCCGGTAACGGGCGATGAACGGCACGGTCGCCCCTTCGGCGAGCAGGCGCGCGGTGGCCGCAACGCCTGCGGGCGGGAGTTTCAGTTCGGCAGCGACAGTCGATACCAGCCGCGCCGCACTCTCAGGCGCGGGCATCTCGGGAGCGGCGCTCATGGCAGTTCCTTGCGCGACGATTCGTTCATGCGCACGCGGTTTACGGCGGTTCCGAGAACCTGCCAATCCAGAAAAGCGCGGGCGGTCCAAGTTAATCGCTTGACAGGCGGGCCTGAAAGACGCGCAGGGCCCGGCGACGAGCCGCGGGCTGCCAGTGGTCCGGCGTGGCGTTCTGTCGCACGAGGACTCGATGAAGTCGACGAGCCTCGCCTTGACGGCCGAGTTTTTGCTTCACAAATGCTTGCGCGGTTCTGTCTGGAGGGAAAAGCCAAGCACCCGAAGCGCCAGCGGCATTTCGACGGCCTGACCGAAGCTGTCGTCCCACACAGTGACTGTGCCCCGGTGGAGACCGGGCTTCGCGCCCGGTTTTGGCCTGAGCCCAAAGCAAGGGGCCGCTGCACGGGCCGTCAATGAACGTTCAACATGAAACGCGCAACGCGCAACGCGCAACCAGGGGTGGCTTGAAAGGGTGTCTGGCGTCGAGCATGTTCCAGCCGAGGAGGACACAATGACCACGAAGGAATACGACCTGGAAGATCGGCTGACCGCCGCTTCACCAAGGAGCGTGTACGTTATCGGGTAACATGCATGTTTTCGAGGTTACTTGAGTTGGGGGATCAGGTCGTCATTCATGGGGGGGAGTCTGCGGGAGGAAGATCGTCCTGGGGGGGCTTTTCCTGCACCGACAGATCGGGCGCTGCGGTCAGCGCGCCTTCCAGATAAGCCTCGCGTTGTGCGCCACTCGATGACAGAACGCTCGCCATGCAAAGCCGGAAACTGCGCACGATCACTCTCTTTCTCGCGTTTGGGTGGATAGCCGCTCTGACGCATGGCGCCGATCCCCAGCCGCGTGCCGAGCAAGACGCCGATTTGAGCGTGCCCCGCACGTGGGAGTATACCGCCCCGTTGATTGCTCCCGAGGTCCGTGAGCGCGAACCCAGCCGGGCGCAGAAGGACCCCAGCGTCGTCTTCCACGAAGGCCGGTGGCATGTCTTCATGACAGTCAAGCTGCCCGGGCGATCGGCCATCGAATACTGCTGCTTCACCCAATGGAAGGAGGCCAATGGGTCGCCACGAACACTGCTCCCGGTGAGCCAGAGCGACTACTACTGCGCCCCGCAGGTGTTCTACTTCCGGCCGCATCGGAAATGGTACCTCGTTTACCAGATGGGAGTCCCCGGCGCGGACAAGATGTGGGTGGCCTATTCTACCACGACGGACATTGGCGATGCGGAGTCCTGGACCCATGCCAAGCCGATGCTCGACGGGGGCAAGGACGATCCGCGCGAAGTCGGCGGGCTCGATTATTGGATCATCTGCGACGACCAGCGTGCGTACCTGTTTCTGACCAGCCTCGATGGCCGGATGTGGCGACTGTGGACACGGTTGGAGGAGTTCCCGCGCGGTTTCGGGCACTGCGAACTCGCCCTCAAGGCCAACATCTTCGAAGCGAGCCACACGTACCGGCTCAAGGGCTCGAATCGGTACCTGACGGTGATCGAAGAGAACGGCCGGAGGTTCTACAAGGCGTACCTGGCGGACCGGTTGGATGGTGAATGGACGCCAGTTGCCGAGACCGCCGAACAGCCGTTTGCGGGCTGGAAGAACATCCGTCCCGCAATCGGGGTCGAGCCGTGGACGGACAACGTCAGCCACGGCGAACTCGTGCGCGACGGAAACGATGAAACGATGACCGTGAATCCGGCGAACCTCCGTTTCGTGTTCCAGGGCATGTGGGAGAAGGACAAGACCGGCGCCGCGTACGGCCAGTTTCAGTGGCGCATCGGCCTGTTGACGCCGGTGCCGGCTGAAGACGTTCCGCAGCCCTGAGGCGGCCGGTCAGCCCGGTGTAATATGCCTTCAGCGCCGCGATATCTTCCTCTGTCATAGCATCGCCATAAACCAGGAAGTCATCCAGCGTTGCCCCCAGATGGGAGGGATAGCTGCCTGTGCCGTCCTGCCCCACATTGAATTGCAGCGCAGAGAAGCCGGTCTTGCGCAGGGTGTCGGGAATGTCGGTGACCGCCTCTTTTGCAAAATCGTAATAGAAGGTCACCGTTTGCCCCTTCCGATTCACCGACATGGCAACGTGCATCCAGCCCTCGGTGGCATCTATGGGCAGAGGATATTCCGCGTCCACACGAATCGTGCCTCCAAGACCTGCATTGAACTTGATGTCAGAGGCACGCAGGGAGAGCACAAAGCCGTTGTTTTTGCCGTCGTTCCAGTTTTTGTTGCCGCAGAGAACAGGGTCGCCGTTCACGCCCGTGGTCTTCACCCACATAAGAACGGTGAAGTTCTCCGACTCAACCTGCAGCTTCTCCAGGGTGACATAGCCATCATCAAAGGAAGCAGCCTTGCCGTGGTAGCCGTCCGAATAGTAAAGCTTGCCGTTTGCCTTGGTGGTGTAATGTCCTGTCACATCCTCGGTGTTGTCGTCAAAGGTCAGCGCCGCCAGCCACTTTTCTGAATTCAGCAAATCGGTGACAAAGGAGCCGCCGCCAACCTCGGGAGTGGGAACGGTTTCGTGGTCACGATTGGGATTCTTGGGAACCTGCATTTCCACCCGCGCCTCGGCTGAGACTCCCACGAACAAACCGCCGGGAAGACGTCCCGTCCAGGTTTCGGGCTTCTTCAGATTCAGCGCATAGGCGGCAATGGCAGCAATGTCCCGCACTTCACAATCGGAGATATGGCCCTTCACCACCGTTTTCCCCGCTGCACCGAGGAAGACGTCCATTTCGGCAGGGGTCGCACCGCCATGGCCGCCCTGAGGGGTTCCGCCGTGGTCGGCTGTGAGGAGGAAGAGAGTATTCTCGAGGAGATTCTTGCTTGCGTATTTGTCGTATATGTTGCCAATGAGGGCATCCACGGCGGAGATGGAATCCAGATGACCCTTGCTGCCGTAGCCGCCGCCGTGCCCTGCGCCATCCACAGAGTCGAACTGCACAAACATCAGCTTGGGCGCTTTTTGATCCAGATAGTTGAGAATCTTCTCGGTCAGCGGGGGGTCTCCCGCCGTATCCTTGTGTACTCCAAGACCTTCCTCGACGATTCCAATATTGATGGGATTCCAGTTGCAGAAGGAGGCAAGCTCCGCATCCGCATCCTGCTCGCGGAGAATGCGGAAAATGGAAGGATAGGGGGAATCGGAAGCAAATGGGGTGTTGCTCACACGGTCGTTGGTGAGCCTGTGAAATGCGGGCTTCACGCCATGCAGCATCGAGCCCCAGCACTGGGCGCTGATGGAGGGGTAGGCGGTAAGCATGGTTTGGGTGGTCGCCCCATCCTTGAAGATTCTGTCCACATTGGGGGTATCCGCCTTGGAAAAGAAGGCGCCTGCCCCATCCACGCCGAGAATCACCACATGCTCGTAGGCTAATACAGGCTTGGCAGAAAGCACAGTTTCGATAGCGCCCTCGGTGCTCGCCGCATCGCTGCCGGTTCCGCCCTTTGTGGTGTCATTGGACTTCTCCTCACCACCTCCACAGGAAGCGGCCATAAGAGAAAGAGAGGCGCTGACAAGAAACATGGATAGCAATCTGAATCTGCGTTTCATAAGGAGTCTCCTTTTCAATGTCCATATTGTTTCAACAGTGAGCATGGCGTGGGCTTGGTGAGTAGTGGCGCCGGATGTCAGATCACCAACCGGGACAGGCGAGACCTGCTCGCCCTGTTCGCACAACGCCTTGATGTCCTTCATATCGCTTGCCGCAGGACGCAATGCCATCTGCGTTGTAGGAGCTGCGCACCTTGGGAGCGCTGGCGACGTGGACAAAACCGAGCGAGCGCGCTTCTTCTCCCAAAGCGGCAAACCGTTCCGGCGGC
>DAOOQY010000254.1:0-6298 GCA_035389025.1 Verrucomicrobiota bacterium | reverse complement strand
GATGACGCAGTTGTCGCCAATGCGCGCATTCTTGTCGATGATCGCGTTCTCGATCCGGGTGTTCTTGCCGATGCCGATGCGCGGGTGCCCCTTGTCGAGGTGTCTCTGGATCGACTCCAGCGACTCGAAGTAGTCGGCGCCGAGGACGACTGTGCGGGTCAACTGGCTGCCCTGCTCGATCCTGCAGCGCAGCCCGATGATGCTCTGGGAGACCCTGCAGTGGTTGATGATGCAGCCGTCGGCGATGATGGCATGTTCGATCGCCGCCCCATTGACCTTGGATGCCGGGAGAAAGCGCGGACGGCTGTAGATCGGCGCGCTCATGTCGAAAAAGTCGAACCGCGGCAGTTCGGCGGCGAGTTCGAGATTGGCCTCGAAGAAGGAACGGATGGTGCCGATGTCCTCCCAGTAGCCCTGGAAGACGTACGCATGCACCCGATGCGTCTGGATCGACGCAGGGATGATGTCCTTGCCGAAGTCGGTCATGTCATTCTCGAGAAGGTCGAAGAGGACCTGGCGGTTGAACATGTAAATCCCCATGGAGCCCAAGGCATACTGGCCATCCGACGGCACCTCGAGTTCGCTTGCGGAGGAGGCGGGGATGACGAGCGTGTCCAACACGGCGGGGTCCTTGGGCTTCTCGACAAAGCGCACAATCCGCTGCTGGGCGTCGATCTGCATGATGCCCAGGGCATGCGCCAACTCGCGCCGCACCGGGATCGTGGAGACGGTCAGGTCGGCCTCGCTGGCGACATGCCGTTCGAGTATCTTCCGGAAATCCATCCGGTAGAGTTGGTCGCCGCTCAGGATCAACGCATAATCGAACTCGATGTTCCGCAAATGCCCCAGATTCTTGCGCACCGCGTCCGCAGTCCCTTCATACCACGAGGTGTCGGTCAGGGTCTGCTCGGCCGCGAGAATCTCGACAAACCCGGTCGTGAAATGGTCGAACTTGAACGATGCATACACGTGTCGATGGAGCGAGGCGGAGAGAAACTGCGTCAGGAGGTAAATCCGACGCATGCCCGAGTTGATGCAGTTCGAGATGGGAATGTCGACCAGGCGGTACTTGCCGGCCAGCGGCACGGCCGGCTTGGCGCGCTCCCGCGTCAGCGGAAACAGCCGGGTGCCCTGCCCGCCCCCCATAATAATGCACAGCACCCGATTGGGATCGATCGGCCGCATCTTTCCGGACACCATAGAGCAAATCCTTTCCTGCAAGAGTGTTTCACGTCTTATAGCGGCCCCCCGACTCTTCACGCAAGCCGCATCTCCCGCGCCGCAGCGGTTGATGGTTGATGGTTGCAGCTTTGCCTCGCGGTCGTGCAATCGCCCGAAGTCTGCGCAGCCGGCGACGAATCTCGGAGGGCCGATCCCGCAGTCGCGGGAGAGGCCCTGGTCGGTGACGGTGATTGTCTCGAGACGGAACCTCTCCCGCCGCCGCGCATACGCGTCAACCTAAGCAGGATTTAACAATCAGGGCCAAGATGCACGCACGTGCGACAATCCAAGTCGCTGGCAGATCGCGGTGTACAGAGAAAGCCGCTTTCGTCCATTCGCAAGAGAAGTCGCGGAGCGGTTTGGAGTGCGGCGGTTGACCGCCGCTTTTCAAGACGGTCTTCGGTGCAATCCCATACCAGAGCGGTGCCGAAGCACCGCACTCCAGACGCTTCGCGTTCTCGAGAGCGCGCGTGCCCGAGCAACTCTGTCGTGCGTGCGCGGAACGCTTGCGTCACCGGACCTGCAAGGTGAGCGTCCCCACGCCCGGTCGCTCGAAAGGCCCGGGCGTCGGATTCCTCCGATTGCGCGCTTTGCCGAAGTAGTCCTTGTCCACTTCGAGAGGCGAGCTGTCCGGGTTTTCGTATGCCAGCCCGGGAATCTTCGCTCGTCCCAGCAGCGCAGTGCTCACCGGCGCAGTGTTGGCGTCCCGCAATTCGCGACCAACGGTGAGATCGAGAAAGTAGTGTCCGTCCCGCTGAGCGAGGCTGACCTGCGGGTTGTGCTTCTCGCGCACAACGGGATTGGCCTCTTGGGCGTACGGACGCGCCCCGTGGTAATAAACGTTGCCGCCGGTCCGGAGCGGAAACTCGCGACTATCGTACATCCAGAGCCCATAGCCGCCCCGCCACTCGGGGTCTTTGCGGGGCGAGACGCCCTCGCTTGCCGAGGCCGGGCCGTTGCCGACGAGGATGTTGTTATGGAAACGGTTGTCGCCGCCCTTGATGTTGGCCACGCCGGCAACCTCGGTCGTGTGGGCCGGATGATACGGTGTTTCGCGGCTCGGCTCGGGCCGGCTGACGATTCTGCCTCCAAAGAGATTGTGCGCATAGGCCCCGCCCTCCGACATGTCGAGCAGGCTCACCGTCGAGAGGAACAGGTTGTTATCGACCAGGAACGGGCCGTGATTCACCTCGACAAACAGGTCCTGGCCTGCGTTCTCGTGAAAGAGATTCCCCGAGACCCGCGTCCCCTGCGCCATCCAATCGAGCCAGAGGCCCAGACACGTCCGATGAATGTGGTTGCGCTGAATCACGCAGTCGATGGCCGCGTGGAACTTGATCCCGGCCATCTCGGCGCCCGAAAAGAGCCGCCGCACATGGATGTCGTGGATGGTGTTGTCCGACACGGTGCTGAACGCCGCTCCCAGGCTGCCGACGATGCCCGCCTGTTCGCAATGCGAGATCGTGTTCCGCCGCACGACGTGGTGTCCGATCGTCGCCTTGTTCCAGCCGTTGGCCAGCGCGCGCTCGATGGTCTTGACGTACCCCTCGGCCGTGTTGGCCGAAGTGTTGTCGTACTGATCCCCGTACTTGCCCAGGGCTATGCCCGAACAGGTCGAATGGCTGACCGTGTTGTCCTCGATCACCCAGCCCTTGCTCCAATGCGTGCCGATCAATCCCACCTGCTCGGCGGTCGGCGGCGCCCATGGCGTCGCCGCCTGCCGCAGCGCGAACCCGCGCACGGTGATGAAGTTCCGACCCGGCTTGTCCGGATAGAACACCGTGCGGCGGACGTTGATCTCGACGCACCGCTCGTTCGGGTTCACGCCCTTGAACTGCGCCCAGAGAGTCGTCTCGGTCTCGCTGACCCGGGCGAACCAGAGCTGCGGGTTGATCGGACGGGGCATCGAGGCGCCCGGTTTGCGGCTCTTGAAGACGAGGCAGACCGATCTGACCCCGCTGAGCGGCTTGATGGCGGCATGGAAGGAGGACCACGTCTGCCAGCCGCCCGTGTTCGGGATCGGGCAAACGCCCAGCACCTCGCCATCGGGCGCGCCAAGTCGGATTTCAATGAGCCCGCCGTCCGTTGCCGACGCGGCGCGCAGTTCGATTTGTTCGGTGCGCGATCCGAAATCGATGGCGTCGTAGCGCACCCAGTGTCCATGCGCAATCCACCCGATACAGTCTCCTCCTTCCTCGCACGCGGCATTCTGCGTCCCTTGCTTCGCCGCAAAACTCGTCGCGGGAATGCGCCCTTCGCTGCCGGAGCCCTTGCCCGGGCGCAGCCAGGCCACATTCAGGAGGTAGTCCGGGTCGCCCCCGCTCATCCACGCGGGGGTCGTGCCGGCGGGGAGCATGACATCCTCGAATTGGGCGGCCTCGGTCAGCCACTCGCCGTCGAGATAGACCGCGCCGGTGTGATGGGGGCGGCCTCGGGGATCGAACCAGTCTCCACGAATCGGATCGTCGTAGGGATTGAATCCGCCGAAATACGCATTGGTGAGACTCACTTTCCACACATCGTCCTGAACCCGCACCCAGTTCTTCACGATCTCCGAGCCTTTGATCTCGACCCGTTCGCCCGGCGCCGCCCGATAGACGATGCGCTCTTTGTCCGATGCGCCGCCCCGGGGCGGATTGACCCGCTCGCGATACACGCCTTCGTGCACCGTGATCGTATCGCCCGGCTGCGCCAGATTGGCGGCGCGCTGGATCGACCGGAGCGGCGAGGCCTTCGTGCCTGGATTGGCGTCGTGGCCGTGCATGGCGACGTGAGACTCCGCCGCGCGGGCCGCGTGCAACCCCAGCAGCAAGGCGGGAACAACAAGCGAGAGAGAGAGGACGGCATTCATGGTTCACCCAGTTGGTACACGGAAGCCGCCCGTTTGACAATCATCGAGTCCGGCTTGGGACTTGCTGTGACCAGGCCCATCGGGTAGCTTCACGCCACGTTCCGCAAACCGACAACCACCCTGACTCCGCTGCCCGTAGCCCACCGCGAACTCCAGGTGGCGTCGCGAAAGCGCACCACGTTCCGGGTGCGCGTCTACGCCGCTCTGGTCGCCTTTGTCTTCGGAGCCGGGTTTCTCCTCCTGACGGCAATCGGCCTGCCAGCCTCGGGGCCCGCGATGCCCGGGAAAGCCCTGTTTGGAGTCCTGACTTGGCTGAGCCTGGCCGCTGCGTTGTCGGCGGGTTTGTTTCTCACCTCGGATTGCGTCAGCGAGGAGAAGCGCGAGGGCACGCTCGGTTTGCTGTTTCTGACGAGCCTGCGGGGGTACGACATCGTGGCGGGGAAACTGTTGGCGACTTCGATCCGGGGATTTCACGCGCTGCTGGCGATCGTGCCGGTCCTTGCGATCACCCTGCTCATGGGAGGCATCACCGGCCTGCGATTCGCCAAGACATCCGTCGCCCTCGTGGCCGCGTTTCTCGCCTCGCTGGCGGTTGGACTGTTCGTGTCCGCGCTCAGCCGGGATTCGCAGAAATCGATGATCGCCACGCTGGTCCTGATTCTCGTGTTGGCGGGCGGCGGGCCCGCCGCCGATGAAATCATCGCCGCGGTCCGGCAGCGTCCAATCGAGCCGATGCTGAGTCTGACAAGCCCGGTTTCCTTGTTCGTCATGGCGGGGGATTCGGGCCGGGCGCCGTTTTGGAGCGGACTGCTCGGCAACGCCATTGTGGCCGGGCTTCTCCTGGGTCTGACCGCGGTCCTCATCCGCCACACGTGGCAACAGCGCGCTCCGGCGCGTCCACGCCAGGTACAGACCTGGAGGCAGTGGTGGAGGTTTGGCGGGACCGGACGGCGCATGGCGCTGCGTCAGCGTTTGCTCGATGTGAATCCAGTCCTTTGGCTGGCCTGTCGGGAGCGTTGGCAGGCCGTGTCGCTCTGGGTCCTGGCTCTCCTGCTGGTTGGGGCATTCGCGGCTCTCTTCATCGATTCGAGCGGGGGGGTGCTGGAGATTGCGTGGCATTTCCTGGCCATCCCGGTGATCCTGCTGCTCTATCTGGGAACGGCCTCGGAAGCCACTCGCCTGTTTGTTGAAGCGCGCCGCAGCGGTCTCCTCGGGTTGATGTTGTCCACGCCGCTCTCGGCTCGCCGGATTCTCGAAGGGCAGTGGCGTGCCTGGCTGCGCCTGTTTGGATTGCCGCTGGGACTGTGCCTGGCAACCCTCTGGGTCGGGATGGCTCTGGTTCAGCACATGACCTGGAGCCAGATGGCGATCGCCGCGCGAGCCGCCCCGATCCCCGGCGGAGCCACGAATGTGGTGACGGCGACCAACCAGACCTCCGGCGCCACAACCACTGGCATGAGTGTTTCCAAGCCGACGGCCGTGGCCGCGGCGCTCGGGGGCTTCAACCCGCCGGGGATCGCGGTGGCATTGATCATGGCCTCGGCCTCGATCCTGACTGTGGCCGCCAACCTGGCCGCCCTCGGCTGGTTCGGCCTCTATATGGGACTCACCTCGAAGAGCGCGAATCTTGCCACCCTCAAGACGATTGTGTTTGTTCAGGTCATGCCCTGGTTCGTCATTGCCTTCGCCTCGGCGCTGGCAATCCCGCTGCTCTGGCTGCCACAGGCCATCGCGGGAGCCCGGCTGACACCCGGTGCGATGATGCTCTGGTTTCCGCTCATCGCCACCGCGGTGAATACCCTGCTTTATCTGGCCAAAGACGCCGCGTTCATCCTCTATGCAAAGGGGAAATTGAAGTCCGAATTGCGCGGCGGCTGCACCCGGGCAGTTGGAAGAGTGCCACCACCCGGCTGCACAGCCTGAAACAGAAACGAGAGCAGCAGGGCGCACAGTCATTGTTGTAGTTTGACAACTCCTACGCCAAACCGCGTCACGCAGCCTTGCCGAAGCAACACAGTTGTTCAGCGTCCAGGGCCAGCCGAAGCCCGCGACCGCTACGCCACCGCCGCCACCAGAAGCTGAGTTACCGACGACCGTGCAAATGTTCAAATCACAGGTGGCTGCACCGCCGCCCTCCCCCGCCGAGTTGCCGGTAAGGAGACAGTGGTTGATTGTGCGCATCTGCGATTTTTCGGGGGTAGGCTGGGAGGCGGCTTGAGCCGCTGG
>DAOOQY010000253.1:0-6313 GCA_035389025.1 Verrucomicrobiota bacterium | reverse complement strand
CGTGCGGTGGCGCCAGGCGTCGGGTCACGACCGGGCGTTGTCGGCGCGCCGCGGTTTGGCTGGCTTCGGATGGAACAGTTCGTCACCCTTCAGTCCCGTCATGTGTTCGAGGCCTTTGATGAGGCGGAACATGGCGTAGAAGACCATTGCCGAACTTGGGATCACAACGCCCGGCCAACTCCAGAACTGGAGTTTCCCCAATTGGCTGTTGAACTCTTCGGTGCCCGATTGCGCCGGGAGAAGCCACCAGGCCAGCCCGAAGTTGATCACGGCGCTGATCAGGAAGGCGCCAGCCAGAATCCACGAGGCCCATCCCAGCAACTGATCGAAGGCGGCGGTGTTGCGCCGTTGTTCGAGAGCGCGGTAGATGCGCTTGGTGTCCAGCAGTTGATCGTTGTAGAGCAATGTGCGGACGAGCGGTTGGCGCGTGCGCAGAGAGGCCGGAATCGCCAATCCCAGGACCAAAGGCACGGCGGCTTCCTTCACGGCAAACCAGAAACCGCTCATCTTGAGCAGACCGAGGCTGCCGGTGAGCAGCGTGCCCACGAATCCGACAATCGAGATCACGTTCCAAGTGCGTCGTCGGACCAGATCGCAGATGGCATAGCCGAGCGGAAAGGAGAGGGCCACGATCATGCCCCATGCCGGGCCAAGGTACTTCTCCTTGCTGCCGTAGGCCAACAGGATTGCCGGAATGATCGCGCTGAACAGCAGGTTCAGCCAGAGATTCTCTGGATTCGAGCGCGGGGCCGATTCGACTGCGACGGCCTCGCTTTGGACGGGTTGGGTGGCCGGTGTATCGTTCATTGTCAGGCGCTTCGATCCGCGTCGAACCGTCTCATGGGTTCGGCGGGGGCAATTCGGACATCGAGCTTCCGAGGACCAGGGCTCCGATCGGTACCGCGTCCTCACGCAACAGAGCCAAACGCACGTCGGGTCCGGGTTGGAAAGCGGCCATGACGTGCGGCGGCAGGGCGGCGAGCACCGCCTTGCGCAACGGCTCTCCGATCAGCGACAGGCCGCCTCCGAGCACGATGACCTCCGGATGAAACAGATGGACGACATGGGAGAGGGCAAACGCGAGATCGGAGGCTGTCTCTCGAAGGATGTCGTTCGCCGACGCGTCTCCTTGTTCGATGGCCGCCTTCAGATGCCTTGCCTCGCCGCATGTCTCCTGGCCCACCAAACGGGCGAGCAATCCGTGCGGTTGCGCCGCCTTGACAGATCGCACCTTGCGATCGACGGCCCAACCCGCACACCGCGACTCGACGGTGGCCCCCGATCGATCGAGGCGCACGTGACCGATCTCGGCCTCGCCCGGCGTCGCGCCGTGGTAAATCCGGCCGTCCACCACCAAACCTCCGCCCACGCCGCTCCCGAGGGTGACGTAAAAGACCGGATTCGCTCCATCCCCAGCCCCCAGGCGGGACTCCGCCAACGCGGCCACATTCGCGTCGTTGTCGACCACGACAGGCAGCCTGAACCGCTCGCGGAGCCACGCGGCGAAGGGAAACCCCGACCAACCCTCGACATGATGGGAACAACAGATGCGCCCGGTGCGCCAGTCCACCGGGCCACCAAAGCCGACAGCAACAGCGGACTGCGTCTGCTTGGAACGGAGGTGTCCGACCGTGATCTCGATCTGACGGCGAATGGCCGCCGCCCCTTCCTCTGGATTCACATCGAACCGAAAGCGGTCGAGAATGCGTCCGCGGTCAGTCCCGACGACAATTTGCAGCTTGGTTCCGCCGATCTCGATTCCAACCACATCGCGCGCGATGCTCATGGCCAAGTCCCGGAGTCGATTGGTCCGCCCGTTTCAGAGACTCACAGCCTGGTTGCGCCTGCGGGGCGACGGTGGGCGGTGAGAATTCTGTTGTCTGGCGAGGCTTGCGCCTTTCGAGACCTTGGTCTTCGCAGTGGTCAAGGCTTGATGAAACATGCGGGCCAGGCGGCATCAAGCGTGTGGGGCAGGGGGCGATCCTGTAGTCTCCACGGCGGCCTGCCGCCGCGATCCAGCCCGTTCCCGGTGGTAACTCGAGTAGTAACGATTCTGATAGTAAGTGTAGGAGTAGTAGTAGGAATCGCGTCCCTCGAAATCAATGTCATTCAAAACGACGCCACAGATGTGAATGCCGGCGTCCTGGATGCGCTGAATGGTCCGGCGCGCGTGATCGCGGCGGACTCGATTGAACTTGGTGACGAAGACGACTGCGTCGGCCATGGCCGAGAGGATCAGGGGATCGCTCACGGCTGAAACAGGCGGGCAATCGAGGATCACGCGGTCGTAGCGCTTGCTCAGTTCCTGCATGAACTGAACCATCCTTTGGGACCCGAGCAATTCCGATGGCTGAGAAGGAATCTGTCCGCAGCAGGCCACATCCAGATTGGTCACCTCGGTGGTCTGGATCACATCATCGACCCGGTTGGTCTGTTCGGTGAGGTAAGCCGCCAGGCCCATGGGACTGTGAAGCTGGAAGGCCTTGTGGAGTGAAGGTCGGCGCAGGTCGGCGTCGACGAGCACCGTGCGCAAACCGGTCTGGGCAACGACCACAGCCAGGTTCGATGCGACCAGGGACTTGCCCTCGGAGGGGATGGTGCTCGTCACGGTGAACACCCGCATCTTCTCGGCTTTGGCCCCCAGAGCGATGGCGGCTCGGACGGTGCGGAAGCTCTCGGCGGCATTTGATTGCGGATGCAGGTGGGCCTGCAAGCCGCTCTCGACGACGCTGTTGGTCTTGATGTTGGGGATGTACCCGAGGAACGGCAGATGGAGATACGACTCGACGTCATCCTGGCTCTTGATCGAGTCGTCCAGGAAGTTGACGAAGAACGCCAAACCGATCGCGAGCCCTAATCCGCCAAATGCCCCCAGAAACAAGGTCAGCATAACTCGCGGCTTGACCGGCATGGTCGCGGGATAGGCATAATCGACAACCCGAATGTTGTTTCCCTTGTCTCTCTGGACCAGCTCGATTTCCTTCATCTTGGCCAGGACCGTGTCGAACAACGCCTTGCTGCTCTGCGCCTTGCGCATCAGGACATCGTATTGCATCTTGGCCTTGTTCCACTCCATCTGCTGGTTTTCCCATTCCTTTACGTTGGCGGCAAGAATCTGTTCTGAGGCCTTCGCCAAGCGCGCTTCGGAGCGGAGAATCTCCGCAACCTGTTGGGCCGCGCCCTGCACCGAGCGGTGGGTTTCTTCGATCTTCGACCGCGCTTGGATCACGGTCGGGTGCTTGTCCTTGTAGCGTTTGAGAAGGCCAGCCAACTCGTTCTCCTGGCCGGAGAGTTGGAGTTGCAGCGAGTTCACTTTTCCGTCGGCAGCGATCTTGGGGAATGTCTCGAGGGGATTCCCGGCCTGCATGTGGCGGTCCAGTTCCTCGACGGTGGTTTGGGTGGTTTGGGCCTGTGCTTTGGCCATCGCGTATTGGGCCTGCGACTGGCTGAGCGCCTCTGCCACGATGTTGTAGCTGCTGTCCAAGGACACGAACTTCACCTGAGCACGGTAATTCTGAATGTCCTCCTCCGCCTTGGCGACGTCCACCTCGAGGCCATTGGCCTGGCTTCTCAGGAAAAAGAGCATGTCCATTGTCCGCTTCTGCTTCTGATTCAGATTCTGCTCGATGAACTCGTCCACGAGCGCGTTGGCGATGCCCGCCGCCTTGGTGGCATTCGGATGCTCGACCACGACATCCACCAGACGGCTCAGACGGATTGGAGTGATGCGGATGTCCTCCGCCAAAGCGCGGGCAACGTCCGAGTTCTCGCGATACCGCGGGTCCTCGTTGATCTTCTCGCGCTTGATGACGACCTCGAGCAAGCTGCGGCTCAGGAGATTCCGATACTGCGTCTGGAGATAGTCCTGATCGGTCATGGACATGACGACCTCGTTCAGGTTGAGGCTCGCCGCGGATTCCCGGTCGATCTGAAGACGGGCGGACGCGGAATAGATGCGCGGGGCCTTGAACAGGTAGACCAGACACAGAACAAACACCGAGACGAAGGTCGCAATCACGAGCCAACGACGCTGCAGCACGATATTCCAATAGTGCCGCAGATTCAGATTGCTCGATGGCGATTCGGAGGCCTCGAGGGGGGCTGCCTGAGAAGTATAGTAGGAATAGGACATGAGGCGCGATTAAAGGACGCTCTCCTTGACTTCGATGATGTCGCCGGGTTGCACCCAAATCTTCTTGGCCGGATCGGTTTCCTTCTTGAGATCGTCCAGCTTGAGCGTCCGGGTCACGCCGCTATGAGTGTACTCGACCGAGTTGCGGGCCCGGGGCGTGACTCCGCCCGCCATGGTGATGATGTCGTAAACATCGAGTTTCTGTTCGCCCGTGTGCGGGATGGGCCCCGGCCGATTCACCTGTCCGACCACCCGCACGAACTCGGATCGGTAATCCTTGACCGTGACGATCACCTGCGGATCGACAAAATAGTCCTTCATCAGCAGGTCGCGCAAGCGCGCGCGCAGTTCCGCCGGAGTCAGGCCGCCGACGCTGACCTCTTCGAGGAACGGGAATTGAATCGTGCCCGCCGAGGAGACGCGGAACTCGGTCTGCAGGTCGCGTTCGCCCACGATGGTGATGAAGAGCAGATCGTTCGCGGCGACCCTGCGTTCGGGTTCCGTGCCGGCTACCTGGGCGATCGGTTCCGTGCAGATCACCGCGCCGATCCAGAGTGCCAAACCCGCCAGAGCCGCCCCATGCAATCCAATGTGTCTCATCGCTAATACCCCAATGATAGGGCCAAAGTAATCTCATTCACCGCGTAGTCAACACCCGCCCAGGATGACGATCCCTCCGACTGAGTGTACTTGTAGTACAAGCCAACCGTGAACCACGGTCGAGGTTGATAAGCGATGCTCGCATTCGCTCCGAGAATGTCCCGATCGTACCCGGGTTGACGGCCTGCGGACGTGACGCGCGATTCGTAGGAGTTCAATCCGTAACTTCCGCCGACGGTGCATATCACCGGATGGGCGGTTCCCAACGCGTGCCGATATTGGAGTCTGAGATAATCGCTTGTGTAAACGGCCGCGCTGCTTTGCACGGATGCTCCAGTCCCCCGATTATAGGACAACGTGGCGCTGCTGCGCTCGGTCAGAGCCGAGGTCAGGGAAACCTGCGCGATGGGTGCTCCGAAATCGATATCCGCTCCCACCTCGTTCGGCTCCGCACTCACCTGCTCGTAACCCACCTTGGCTGTGCCGGTCAACTTCGTGGTGAAGCTCAGGTTCGCCCCCAGGAAACCACCGATCGTCTCGAGATGCGGCGGTTTATCCCGGAAGGGCATATTTGGATCGCTGGACGTCTGGCCGTAATGGACCTCGCCGATCGCCTCGACTTTGGGGCGGACCTGGTACCCGAATCCGCCCGTGACCCGCCACACATCCCGATCATAGAAAGAGCTGTATTGGGACTCATCGAAATCGAGGTCGTTCAGGGTGAATCGTCCGTACGCAGCGGTTTTCTGGCTGATCTGGTAGCGTAATCGCTGACTGAAGTCCAACGTTGTGCGCTCCACGGTGGCTCCGCTCCCGACAGCTCCCTGTTCGAACCCTTCATAGCCGCCATAGACAGTGTCCATGAACGCAAAGGAGAACGCCGTGTCCGAAAGGAATCGGCTTCCGCGCCAGGTTCCTGTCAGCGCCAGATTATGGGCGACGGCCGTGTCGATCATGTCGACCCCGTGATACCAATAATTGTTGAAGTCGTATTTGAAGTGGAGAATCCGGTCGCCATCGAGCCGGCCCAGCCGCACATCGACAGCGGGCGTGACGCCCGTGATGAACGCAGACTCTTCGGACCCGGAATTGTAGAACAGGTTGTCGTTGTAGCTCTCGCTCACACCCACCCTCGGTCGCACCACCAAAGGTCCAACGCTGAAGGCCAGCAAATCCTTGGCTTCAAAGCCGTAACCGTGCGACGGAGCCAACAAAGCGCACATCACCGCGGGCGCCAAACTGTTCCCAGCACGCCACGAAGCGCCACGGCGCATCGTCCTTCCTGATGCCGATTTGTATCTTCTCATGATTGTGGTCCTGTTACCCCTCGCGCGACTCTGCGGTGTGGTGCGAATCCTACGCTCGACGCAGGCTGCGAAGCCAACTCGCAAGCCCCGATGCCCGCCCCTCGTGATCGCATGACTGCCGATCCCGACCTGGCCGCGCGTTTCCGGTTGCGTTTCGTGCAGAATCCACGAACGCACACACTGTGGCAAGCGCGATTTCCGTATCTGCAGATTCCAGATCACGGTTATTCTGTTTAAATTCCTGAAGGGTTGCAGTTGTTGAGGTTGGGAATAG
>DAOOQY010000252.1:0-6336 GCA_035389025.1 Verrucomicrobiota bacterium | reverse complement strand
CTCGCCTTCCCTGCCTGATTCCATGCTCAACCCCCACCGATTTGTCCTGCACCCCGAGAAGCGTCGCCAAGCGCTCGAACGGAGTTTCTTTCACGATTTGCTCAACACCGCCGGCGGCCTGGGCGGACTGCTCGAAGCCCTCGCCAGCGAGGCGCCCGAGGACTTGCGGCCCGATCTTGAGGTTGCCCAGACCGGCTTTCGAGAGAAAGATACCTCGCGGGCAGCGTCAGTTTCACCAGCCGGCCGGAAGACGAGACGATCTTCCGCGTGACCTTGCCAATCACGCTCGCTTCGACCGCCAACGGCTCATCCCGGTAGCTCGCACGTCACACTTCACTCAGGCTCCTCAGCGCAGCAGCCGGGGGCAGACCCGAGAGCGGTCCGTGTCATCGGCGGTTCATCGTTGGCTGGTCTCTCGACCACGCATCGTGTCCAGCCAGGCGTCGTCGATGGTGATGGGTGTCTTTTGTCCGTTGCGTTCGAGGATGATGTCCCCGGTGACCGCCTTCACCCCGTTGCCATGCCGGTCGCGGATTCTCAGGATCGGACGGTCGCGATCGTCCTTCACCGTGACATTCCTGAAGTGGAGATTGCCGGCTGGGCGGCTGTCCGCCTCGAGACCTTCCAGGTAGAACGGCGGGAAGAACCGCTCCGTGAGGGCGCAATCGCGAAAGACCGAGTCCTCGATCTCGATGCGCACTGCGTCGTAAGGATTGAACTGCACGGAGAGACCGGCCATCGCGTCGTTTTCGGCGAGGAACCGCGTGATCCGCAGGTGTCCGGACGGAGGGGATTTCGGAGCGCTGCACAGGTGGATGGCATGCTGGCGGTTGCCGCGGGACGTGCATTGATCGAGATGGATCGAGATGGGGCTGGATGTGCCGTTCATGTACTGCGGGCAGACTTGGAAGCCGGTTCCCGCGTTGTCTTCGGCCGTGCAGCGGCGCATCACGCAGCGGACCAGGGAATCCGCGGGATGGTTCGGCTCGAAATCGATGCCTGCCTGCGGGGCCGTGCCCTCGGTGTGCCGCAGACGGCAGTCCTCGATCAGCAGGTCTTGCGCGCTGATGACGCTGATGCCCTGCCGATGGTTCGCGTTGCAGTCGACGCGCCGGATTGTCACCTGCCGGTTGGGAATCGGTCCTGCCGCCGCGCCCAGGTAGATGCCGTCGCCTCCCGTCTGTTCGATCGTGAGGTCCTGGATCAGCACGTTGCGGCATCCAAAGATGGCCAACCCATGCCGCCATTCCGACTTGTCGTAGGGGGCGGATTGATAGTCGCGCTTGTGCATGCGGATGCGCGCCCCTTGCCCGCCATCCGAGCGATCGCCTCGGAGAACGACATTCTCGCATTCGCGGAACGAGAGCAGGCAGTCGCCTTTGTCGCGAAAGGCGCCTTTCAACGCCACCAGTTCGGTTCCCGCCTCGAACACAATCTCCTGGTTGCTCGACCCGATCAATGGCCGCGTGATCCAGGCCGACGATTGCCGGTCCAGAACCAGCCGCTTGACTTTCGAGTTGATGGCCTCCTGGAGGTGCGCCGTCGAATCCTCTGGATTGAATCCCCACCAGGACACCCGGGCCTCATGCCGCTTGCCCGCCATCACCTCCCGCACCAGTTGGGGTTCGGCATGGCGCTCGGCGTCCGACGATGCCGTCAGCGTCTTGACGAGGAACGCGTCAAAGGCCTGGCGGTCTTTCCACCCCAGTTGGCAGCGCACCTCCTTGCCCTCGGACGTGACGCGCGTGTGGCCCTGGTCGTCGACGGCGAGTTTCAGGGGCTCGATCAGGGCGTATTGCTCGGAATAGGCCAGGTACACCGCCGCGGTATCGTACAGGATGCTGCTGGCATCCCGAGGGTGGCCACTCCGGTGGTCCCAGAGATCATAGTTTTCGATGACGATGCGGGCGAGCAGATGCTGCGAAGCGGCCACGGTCGCGTAGGACTCGCCGCGGAGCACCAGTTCCTCGGAAGCGTCCAGCGGCGATGTGGTGATCGTCCACGGCGCCGCGACCAGCGCCTGCCAGGAAGGGGCGTCGGCTCGCACATTCCAATCCGCCGGGGGTTTTCCGCCGTTCTCAAAGCCTTTGTAGATTCTGCCGCCGGTGCAGACGATGCGGGCCTTGGCCGCGATGCTCGGGTCTCGGCGCAGAGCCTCCCTGATGTTGGGAACCGGACCGATGGTGATGAGGGTGACGGGGGTCTGCTGCGCGTGGATGGTGTCGATGAGCGCCGCGACGCCGTCGGCATGGACCTTGCCCGGGTATGCGCCCAAATCGTAATCGCCCACCCAACGCTCTTGCGTGAGGGGTTGGTCTCCGGTCTTGATTCCCGTGCCCACGGGAATGTCGGTGCGGCCGGCGCGTTCGAGAATCTTCGCCACGAGCCGGGTTCGTTCCGGGGTGTTGCCATAGTCGGTGACAATCAGCTTGAGATCGAGTTGAGGCATGCCCAGCAGCATGGCCAAGGCCCAGGTGTCATCGATGTCGTCGCCAATGTCCGTGTCCAAAATGACGGGTGTGGACGCCCCGCGCGTCGCGGCGCCGAACAGGCACAAGCCGAGAAGGGCGAGGAGCACAAACCGGCAGCGCGATGGGGAATCGCCCGCAACCATGAGGTCAGGTCTCTGGCGCACAGTATGTTCCATGCCCTGTCGCTACCGGCGGAACCGCTGCCTGTCAAATTCAGAATCCAGAGACCTGACCACCGAGCCGGTTGGGGATCGGCGTATCATCTGCAGACGGCAATAGGGTCAGATTCACACTGCCTGCAAATGCCCATCCTGCCGATCCTATTGCCTTTCTTTGAACCCGACGGCAGCGAGGGTGTTTCGCAGGTGAGCCAGGGCCTGCCGGTAGTCCGCAGGCCCCACATACTCGAGAAACAACGGAGCGTGGGGAACTCGCCGGGCAGCCAGTGTGACGAACTTGTGGTAATCGAGGTCTCCTTGTCCGGCCGGCACACCTCGTTCCACATGCAGCTTGCGGTCTTTGGCGTGGAAACAGTCGATGTACGGTTCGAGTTGCCCGATCATCTCCTCGAGATCGTTCAATTCGAGCAGATTCGCCGGATCGAGCAGGGCGCGAATGCGCGGCGATCCCACCTCTTCGAGAAAGAGGCGCGTGCGCTTGGCGCTGGCCAGAAAACCGGCGAAAGACGGCTCGAAGAGAACCACCGCGTCGTGACGCTCGGCCAGCGTCGCGAGTTCCCTGCCTGTGGCGACCATCCGGTGCCAGACCTCTTCGCGAAAATGATACGCGGCGCCCCCGGCCTCGGGCGCATGGTAGTCCCCGGCCTCGGTAATGAACACATTCACGCCCATCGCGCCCCCGATGCGCATCATCGCCTCGAAGTACTCGAGGTTGGCGCCCCGTTCGGCTGCGTCGGGATGGATGAGGTTCGTATAGACGCCGATGCTGTGCAGGGCGATTCCGGCCTGCCGATACGTCTCGGCAATGGCCCGGCATCGGTCGGGCGTGAGCCCGGAGAGATCCGAGCGCGAGTTGTACCGCCAGTAATTGCTGTCGGTCTGGCTCAGGAAGAGCTGGATGGTGCGGACACCGGCATCGGAGAGTTCCTTGGCCAACTGGGCGTTGCTCAACGTGGTGAAACCAAAGGTCGCAAGCCCGAGAGTGACCGGACGCGCCTCGCCCGATGACGGTTGCGCGGGCGAGTCGGCGGCTGAGCGGGCGGGCAGGACGGCCCCAAGCGCGCCGGCGGCGGCCGTGCAGGCGGTGCGAACGATGGCCTGGCGTCGATTCAGTGTGTTCATGGGTGAATGTGTTTTTTGCAGGATGGAATTCGAGCGCCGCAAAGGCGATGAAAAAAGAATTGGGCCAGGGAATCCTTGGCGCATCTCACGGCTGTGCAACACTCGACTCCTGTTGATTCCTCCCGCTCAACGAAAATCTTCGTTCTGTGCCAGGCGGGGAGGATGTGGTAGACTCTCCCGAGTAATGGCAACCTCGACTAAGTACCCACCAGCACACGGCGCCGATGAGGTGTTGGTCCGACTGCGAGAGGACTACGAGCAGGCGGTCCTCGATTTGTTCGAAAGTGACCCGGACGCTCAGGAAGTTCGTCCGGCGCTCCGCATTGTCGGACACACGTCCAATTTTCTGGACAATCTGCGGCTGCCGGTTCACCGGTGGTTTCGATACAGCGCCGGATTCTCGGCCGAATGGGTGAAGTGGCTGCTGGCAGAACGAAAAGGCAGTGAACTCCGCGTGCTGGACCCCTTTGTCGGCTCGGGCACGACTTGCCTTGCCAGCGATGAAATGGGCGTGGTCTCCTACGGCTTGGAGGCGCATCCGTTCGTTCATCGCGTGGCGGACGCTAAACTGAGCTACACCGCCGACCCGGGGCGTTTTCTGGCCAAGGCGGACAGCGCGTTTCGCTTCGCCAGAACGGCACGCGCTGCAGATGGCCACCCGGACCTGATCAGGAGGTGCTTCAGTCCAGAGACGCTGGATTATCTCGACCGCTTCCGGCAGGCGGTCGAGAACGAACAGGACGGAACTCGGGAGGCTCAATTGCTCTGGATGGCGTTGGTGTCTTCCTTGCGCGTCGCATCCGAGGCGGGCACAGCCCCGTGGCAATACGTCTTGCCAGGCCGGCGAAAGACAGCACCGCCCTCACCCGAAAGCGCGTTGCACAAGGCCGTCCAAATGATCGCGACGGACATTCGCTTCATGGCGAGGCGAGCCAAGCCGTTGGCGAAGCTGCGTTGGGATGACGCCCGCAATTGCGCGACTGTCCCGGATGCGTGGACCACGTTTGTCATAACCTCGCCGCCTTACGCGAACAACTACGACTATGCCGACGCTACGCGGCTGGAGATGGCGTTCATGGGCGAGATTCGCGGCTGGGGAGATCTTCAGGAGACGGTGCGAAGACATCTGGTGCGGGCCTGTTCTCAACATGTTCCGCCGAGTTCGGTGAATCTCGAGGAGGTGTTGGAGGCACCGGAGCTTGCGCCTGTCCGCGATGAGATTGTGCCAGTGTGCCGCGAGCTTTCCGAGGTGCGATTGGAGCGTGGCGGGAAGAAGACCTACAACAACATGGTCGCTTGTTACTTCCTCGACATGGCGCAGGTGTGGCGAGCCCTCCGCCGCGTTTGCGCGTCGCCATCGGAGGTCTGTTTCGTGATCGGCGATTCCGCGCCCTATGGAGTGTATGTGCCCGTCATCGCGTGGTTCGGCAAGCTGGCCCTGGCTGCCGGATTCGATTCCTGGACATTCGATAAACTGCGCGACCGAAACACGAAATGGAAGAACCGCAAACATCGCGTCCCGCTCTGTGAAGGACATCTGTGGGTGCGCGGATAGCAGGGAGCACATGGCCGAATCGCTTGCCCATCGATGGGGACAGATCATCGGAGACTGTTTCGAGGCATTCGTCCGCAACATTCTCGCGGACGTCGCACAGCAGCACTCCCTCTATCTGGATTTCAAGCGCCCACGCCAAGCCAGAGGTGGGCAAGGCAAAGTGACGTGGCAGGACGGGTACGGAAACAAACACGACCTCGATTACGTCTTGGAACGTGGTGGAACTGAGGGAGCGCGGGGGGTTCCTGTCGCCTTCATTGAATCGGCGTGGCGCCGCTACACCAAACACTCCAAGAACAAGGTGCAGGAAATCGAAGCGGCGGTGATGCCCGTGGCCCTCACCTTCTCGCGCCATCAACCTTTTCTGGGAGCGGTGCTGGCAGGCGAATTCACCCGCAATGCATTGGCTCAGCTTGAGTCGAAAGGCTTCGCCGTTCTGCATGTGCCATACGAGTCCATTCTGACCGCGTTCAAAGAACTCGGCATTGACGCCTCTTCGGAGGACGGTGTGGGCGGAACGCCCGAAGGCCAGTTTCGGAAGAAGATATCGAGATGGGAGGCACTGCCACAGCCCTTGGCTATCGATCGGTGGTTGGCGAAACTCCACGCGCTGCACGGGACTGAGATTGCGGACTTCAAACGGCGCCTCGAGGCTTCTGTCACCAGGCGAGTCAGTTCGGTGCGGCTAACGGTGCTTCGCGGATACTCCGTCGAGTGTGCCGACATCGAGAGCGCAATTGCCTACTTGATCGAAGAGGAGCAGTTGTACCGGCTGCGCGAGGATGGCACGAGTCGAGAGGCGTTCGAGGTGCAGGTGCGGTTCAACACGGGCGCGAAGATTGACGCCACTTTCCCCAAGCGTTGTGAGGCCATCGCATTTCTCCGCAGTTTTGCCCAACCATGACCCTCGGCTATCATCAAGGAGAGGATCCGGATGGGCCGTGACCGGATTCAATTCTTAGAGGTCTGAGCAAACGATCAAGGCAAAATCGGGTTCTTCACAACCGCC
>DAOOQY010000251.1:0-6344 GCA_035389025.1 Verrucomicrobiota bacterium | reverse complement strand
GTGTAATGAACGGAATCTTGACCACAATGAAGCCATCGGTGCCGGGCGGCATGTTCCCGAAGTACTGGATCGTTCCATCGACCTCAGGCGGATAGACCTGACCCTGCCCTTCAATCAATGCCCGGATCACTTCGCCGTCAGCGAGCTTCGCCCGAACCAAACCCTCTTCGAGGTGAAGCGGCACGCGGCGTCCGTCTGCGCGCAACGACAGCGCAACGCGGGCGGGCTTGTACTCCTGGGCCAGGTTGCGCCCGGCAATCTTGACCATGAGAATCGTCGTGTCGTCAGCTTGCGTGTCAGGGTAACCCAGGCTGCCTGGGTCGAGCCGGGTCGCAAAGGCGGTCTGGCTGTAGCGGATGCCCTCGTATTCCCATTCCGCATGCTGGATGGGGAGGCAGTCGTCCTCGATCCAGCGCCTGGTCAATCCTGACTGGGGAAGGCCGAAGTCGTAGTCGAGCCGCTGACCGCCCCATCTCCGTCGCACAGTGTCTTTGCCCGGCGGCGCGTCGATCCGATCGTTGACGCAAAACACGGAGCCGCTCGGATTGATGCCGAAACGCTGGCGCCCGCCTTCGAGCCCGACCGGCAGGTACATGCGACCCCGCTTGGGCGGTTGTTCGGCCAGGGCCCGTTCGAGCGATTGCTCAGGTTCGTCGAAGACCCGGGCATAGAGGGTCGGCGTGCCGTTGGTCCTGGCCCGCTCGGCGGCCGCGCGAAAGGCGGAACACCCGACGCCCTGACTTCTCGTTTGTCTGAGATGTTCGAGGGCGATTTGATCGGCCGGGCCGACGACTGCGTCGTGCATTGGGCAGAGAATCGTCGCGCCCTTCGCCACTGCCGCCGGGTCGAAGCTGAAGCCGCCTGAGGCGGCACGGAGCGTCACGACGGTCGAATCAAACGTGTTGACATTCGGACTGTCGGCGTACCACACACGGCAGCGAACGCCATCCGGCACATCTCGGACGCTGGACCTCCACTGAGCCGGGCCGGTGATTTCAACGCGGCTTTCCCCAGGCCCGATGACCAGGGGCGCGAGGGCTTCGACGTAGCCGTTAAAAACGCTGAGTTGTCCGTCCCAGCGTCGTTCGCCAGTGGCTTCGCCGCCCCACTCGATGCCGATCTCGACGGACCTCCATACCGAGTCTGTGAAGGCCTCAATTCTCTCGATCTTGGGCGCCGTGCCTTCGAACAGGAGACGCAGCCGCATCGTGGTCCGGTGCTTCACCTCAAAGCTCTCGAGTCGTCTGAACTCCTTCTGGTTGATCGGGCGGAAGGTGTACTCCCAGGTCGTCCCGGTCGACTCGATGTCCGCGTCGGCTTCCCGCCATTGGCCCTGGTAGAGATCCCCCAGGTGCCCCCAGCCGGACTCTCCGGCGCCGGCGGGTTGGTCTCGGGGAATCCGCCGCTCCGGCCACTGGGATTGCCACCACTCGAGCCTGGCCCGGTCGGGCGGTGGCGGCGTGTCCGCAAATGCCACCACGACCCGGTGGATGTCTCGAGGATCTTCCCACCAGAGGCCGACGTCGCGTCCGTTTCCCCACGAGGCGCGTTCGCCCCAGGGCGCCACATCGACGTTTGCTCCGGGGACCAGGCTCAGAGACGGCTGTCCGGGTTCCGCTGCCCATATCGCCATGCCGAGGATCATGCAAGGGAGTGCCCGGCCAAAAAAAGGAAGCATCGCGGTCACCCCGGCATTAGATCACGCATCGAGACAACGGGCAATAGAGGCGCCCAGTCTCGATCGGGTATGTAGTCATCCGTTCTTGCGAACGACAATCGAGCAGGGGTCGGTGCTTATAAACGACAATCTCAATCGGCCACGCGAGCCGCGGATTGTCATTTGTGAGAACTGACCCGGTTCCGTTGTCCCTGGAGGATGCGGGGCGCAAACTGCGTGGTTGCCAACCGCGGGAGTGAAATGTCAACTATTTAGATGCGACCCCATTGCCTGTTCTCAATCGCTCGCAACGGTCATCTTTTCAGACTTGCGGCGTTTCTCGAGGAAGCGGACGTACTTGCTCTGCTCCTCGGCGGTCCAGGTGTTCGCCTCCGCGTAGTCGCCGCAGAAAGGCACCAGCAGGTCGATCCAGCAGGCGATTTTCTCGAACTCCATGCGCGAGAGCGCGACTCCGTGATGGCCTTCGGCCAGCATGTCCATCAGCCGGCTGCACGCGGCGCCGCGGTGATAGGGCGGCAGCAGGTCCGGCGCGGATTGGGCGCTGATCCAATTGACCAGGGACGTCGGGACGCCGGCGAAGCACTCCTCACCGGCGATCCGGGTCCAGCGGGCCTGGGCCAGGGCAAGGTAACCCTCGGTCCAACGCCGGCCAGCCCCGAGTTCGGTCACCGGATCGCCCTTGAGACTGAAGGCGACCTCGACGGGGGGCGCGGCGGAGGTCTGGCCGGCGTCGGCCGACGGGTTCAGCGGCAACGAAAGGGCCTTGACGGGCTCTGCCGGATTCCTCCCGGGGGCTGCCCAGGGCAGAGCGGCGTCGGCCGGGCCATTCACAATGTCGTTGAAGCGGACGGAATCGCTGTGGCAGCGGACGCAGTGTCGGTCGAGGATCGGCTGAATCTCGCGTTGAAAGCTGAAGCCGCGGGGCTGCCCATGGAAGGGGGCCATCGGTTGGGGCCCGGCCCGTGCGGCCAGGGGTGTGGTGCCGTGAGTCAGCGGGGCTTGGTTCTTGGGTTCGTGACAGCCGACACAACTTGCGATCTCGCCGGGCTGAAGGGTGCTCCAACTGCGCATGGTCTGGACGGCGCATCCCCGGTCGTCGATGGCCTGGAAGTAGACAGGTGTCCGGGCCGGGACTTTGAAGCAGGCTGAGCCGTCGGGGAACAAGTCCGCGTCGCCGAGGACGATCTTCACGTCCCAGGCGCCGTTGCCGACGGCGATGGGCGTGCTCACCAGGGCGTCGCCGGCCGGCCCCGCGTTGAAGTTCTGTCCGATCCCGGCCGGGCGATAGTTCAGGGCAATCACGCGCAGCTTTTTGACTGTGCCGCGCGGCACGCCTTCGAGCCCCGGTCCGGCATAGACGTCTTGCAGGGCAAAGACGCCCGTGTCCTGGTTCGAATCCACTGTGCGCTGCCGCTCGGGCGGAGTGGCGCGCGGGGCGAGTGGAATCGCCTGGTGGCAGGAGATGTCAGGGTCAGAGGCGAGCAGTTCGCGCCGTCCGTCGGCGTGGAACCAGTAGAGTTTGAAGAGTGCGGGTTCGATGGCCCAACCGTCGGGGGCGTAAGACACGAGGAACTCGGTGGCACTGAGCGGATAGGGATACGCGAAGAGTTCGCCTTCCTGTCCGTAAGCGTCGATGCGCTCGGCCGCGGTCTCGCGCAAGGGCGCAATGAGACGCGCGCCCTGGTTTTCCTGGCGTCCGCGGGCCGGATTGATGATTCCGAGTTTGCCCACCTGGAGGGTGTGGTGTCCGGAGAAGACGGCGACGACCTCCTGGCTCTTGGGGATGCCGCGCGCGTGGAGGAGCGCGGTCGGGAACCAGGAACTGTTGCCGTAGAACTCGGTCTGGCCGGTGCCGTCGGCGTGCATCTGGAAGAGCCCCTGCACGAAAATCTGACCGCGATCGCTGTATTCCCAGCGCGTGTAGAGGATGCGTCCGTCGGGCATGACCGTGGGGAAATTGTCGTGGACCTGGTCAAAGGTCAGACGGCGCAGGCGCCCGCCATCGCGATCGCAGGTGTACAGGTTGCTGACCTCCGTCCACCAGCAATCGACCGTCTGCACGCAGCGTGTCGAGTTGAACATCAGGTCGCCGCTCGGCAAGTACGCGCCCTCGTAGTCCGCAAAGCCGAGTCCGGACGTGATCTGACGCACGTGCGAGGCTTCAAGATCGTACTCGTAGAGGTGGAAGTCGTCGTCGCGATCGGACCGTTTCCAGGAGAAGAGGATTCGACGCCCGTCCCACGAGACGTCGGGGTCGCGGACGACCCCCCGGGGGTCGTCGATCAACGTGCGTACGCGCTCGGTGAGCGCGTCGAATTCGAGGACACAGAGCGCCGCGCCCGGGACAAACGTGCGCTCATGTTGGGCATCGGACTGGCCTTCGGTGTAGGCGTAGTGGGAACCGCCCAGGTTGTAGTGTTTGGCGAAAACGATGCGCGGCCAATTCTGCCGGAGCGCGGCCAGCCGCAGGTTGCGACGCAGGACGCAGGCTTGGGTGTAGAGGCGAAGCCAGGCCGGATCCTCGATCGAGGCGGATGCGTCGCGCAAACGGCGCCATTCGTCTCCCAACTCGCGGTTGTTCAGCTCGCCGGAGGCGAGCACACGCTGAATGAGAGTCGACTCCAGATCGGACGTCCGATTGGTTTCGAACCAGCGCAGTCTGTCGCGTCCGCTGTCCTGTCGCCACCAATCCCAGGCCATCGGAAAGTCCCGGTCGAAACCCGCCTGAATCTCCCGGGCGGCATCGCTCCGGGTGTCGTCGGCGATCGGGGTCGAGTGCAAGGCGGCGCGCGTGGCGAGCATGGTGTCCACCCACGTCTCGCGCTGGACGTAGAGGTCGGCGGCAGCCGACGCAAGTGTCAGAGTGAACACTGCCAAGGCACGGCACGGCAGGGCCGCAACCAATCGCCGGAGGGCCGATCCCGCCGCCGCAGGAGAGGGCGTGACTGGTGACAGTGATTTCTTCAAGACGGGGGCATTTCCTGCTTGATGGTGCGCGTTGGCGTCATGGACTCGAGTCGGACCGGACGGTGTCATAGGTGCGACGGCCCTCGCGCATGGCAGTCCGGTGACGCTGTTCCATTTGGCGGCGCGTTCGGTAGAGTTCCTCCCTCGAACGATCGGCTTCGCAGGCGACGAAGCCGGGCTGGTCGGCATCGGGCCGTTCGAGAAGCAATGCCCGTCCCTCCTGGATGAGCGCCAGAGCCTCCTGGCGTTTGGGATAGTCCAAGAGGCCGATGCCGGACAGACACGGACTCAAGGGCGGGCGATCGAAGCTGACTTGGGGGCCGCGATTGCTGTTGTGCGCGGCGAGGCTGCGCAGGGGCACGGTGGTCAACTGTTCGAGCCGTGCCAACTGGAGGTCGTCGAGCGGGGAGCGGCCAGCGAGATTGCGCGGGTGCGCGCTGGCGTAGAGGGGGTAGTAGGGCGCATTCAGGTCGATCCACGTGACGATGCGGTCAAACTCCTCGGGACTCAGGTCGACTTCGTGGTGGGTGGTGTCGAGATACTCGAGCACGCGGCTTCGATGCGAGCCCCAGGCGTAGGCCGGGAGCGTCTCGGCCGGCCCGGCCCCAACGGCCTGAATCCACTTCTTCCGCCAAAGTTCGTTGTACGACACGTTGAAGACCAGGTCGCGGTCGCCCGCCAGGTTGAGCTTCGATCCCCCCTCGCTTCCGAAGTCATGGCAACGCACGCAATGCCGGTCCCAGACCGGCTGGACTTCGGTCAGATAATTGAAGAGACGCGGCGGGCCGTGCCATCCGGTCAGCGGGCTCGGCGCCCGTTGCAGGGCGATCGATCGGGCGGGCTGGGATGAGGGCGGGGTCTGCCGCCGGTCCTCGTGGCATCCGATGCAACTGGCGCGTTCGCCCGGCTGGACCATTGTGCCGCTGCGCATCGACTGGATGAGCATGCCGCGTTCGTCCAAAACCTGAAAATAGACAAACGTGTCCGCCGACAGCGTGAAATGGGCGGAACCGTCGGACTCGATGGGCACGGTGCCGAGGATGCGTTTGTTGTTGAAATCGTGCCAGTTCATCGCCGGCGCTTCCTGGCCCTGGCCGTTCCATGCAGGAATGGTCCAGGTCCGTTTCTCGGGCGACTCGACCACGCGCAGAAAGCGGGCTGCGCCGGGCTTGACACCCGTCATGTGGGTGCCCACGCAGACATTCGCGACGTACAGAGTCCCTTCCGCCCGCGCGAAATCGCGGCGGTCGGCTACGCGGACCGGACGCGCCCGAGGCGCCAGTGGCATCGGGTCAAAACATCCGGGCGCCTCCGTGTGAACCAGGACTTCGTTGCCAAAGAGGTCAACCAGGCAGATGGCGGTCTGCTCGCCTTCGCCTGTCATGCGCGCGCAGAGGAAGAAATGCGCGTCGAGAGGATACGGGTCCTCGTATTTGAGGCGGACCTGACTGAAGGCATCGAACAGCTCCCAGCCTTGGTCTTTGACGAGATCGATGGCTTCGGGCGGCCAGGTGCGCACGACGGCCTGCCGTCCATCGAGGCCCAGGCGCCGGTCGATGATGGCCAGGGCGCCCCAGGGACGGTCGTGGCACGAGCCGAACACGCAGAGGACCTGGGCGGCGCCTGGGATCGGGCGTCCGTCAATCACCGCCCCGGGTGACGGCGTGTTGTTGCCCCAATAGATGGCATGATTCGATCC
>DAOOQY010000250.1:1731-6363 GCA_035389025.1 Verrucomicrobiota bacterium | reverse complement strand
CAGCGACGATCTGCTCGATCGCTGTCAGGCCTACCACAACTGCGGGCGCGCCTACGGCGGTTTCAAGGGCAGCACGCCGTACTTCACGCGCGGCGGCAACTTCCGAATGCAGCAGTTCCAGGCGGTCATCCTGATGCAGCAGTTCGAGAAGCTGGTGAAGGAGACGGAGCATCGGGGCGAGAACGGCGATTACCTGAGCGCCCAACTCAAGCAGATTCCCGGCATCGAGCCCGTCCGCCTGCCTGAGAACAGCTACCCGGTGTGGCATCTGTACCCATTCCGCTATGATGCGCGGCAGTTCAACGGATTGACGCGCGACCAGTTCACCCGGGCCATGGGCGCCGAGGGCATTCCCTGCGGCGGCGGCTATCAGGAACAGTATTTCGACGGGCTCCTGGACGAGGCGATCGCTTCGAGAGGATTCCAGCGGCTGTTCAGCGCCGAACGGCTCAAGGCCTACCGCGACAGTTTTCAGGAGTTGAAAGGCAACCAGCAGGTTTGCGCCACAACCGTCGGCATGTTCCAGAGCGTGCTTCTGGCCGAGCGCGCGGACATGGACCGGATTGTCGAGGCGGCTCGGAAGATTCAGGTCCACAGCGCCGCGATCAAGAAGTCGATGAGTTAATCGACCTTGGTCAAGGCCGTGGCGAGCGTGTCGAGGTGGCGTTCGAGCGTGAATCGCCCCTCGAACGCCATGCGGTTTGGGGCGCCATTCTCGGTCAGGGCGTTCATCAGAGCGGCAGCCACTTGATCGGGAGAGCGCGGCTCGACCAGGCCCGTGTAGTTCTCGGGCAGCAGTTCCGGGATGGCCCTCCAGCGGGTTGTCACGACGGGGAGTCCGAATGCCATGGCTTCAATGACATTGGCAGGTTGTCCTTCCCAGGCAAAGTAGGTCGGGAAACAAAAGATATCCGCCTCCCGAAACGCCCGCCACTTGGCATCGTCGTCCACCCGCCCCAGGTACTCGATGCATTCGCGCCGGCCCGGTGCCTCGAGCATGCGCTCGAATTCGATCCGCGTGTCGGCGTCGACGTAGCCGCCGATGACTGTCAGGTGGAAGCGGAGGGGGGAGCCTTGGGCGGCGAGTTGACGGTTGGCGGCCTCGACGCCTGCAACGGCGTCAAACACACCCTTGTCCCGCGAGCAATGCCCCAGGAAGAGGACGCGGCACCGCTCGGGATCGCCACCGGCCCGCGCGCGATCGGGTTCGGAGAGGGAGTGCCCGAGCCGCAGTTGGCGGCGGGCATCGATCCGGGCCATGCGGCGCGGAGCGATGGCCTGGGCGAAATCGGGACACGGATCGGCAATGCCGTTGGCGACCACTTCGACCGTCCGCGGCTGGAACCGAGCGGCGTCGTGTTGGTTGAAACGCGACAGGACGACCGCCAGGTCGGCGCGGTCGAAGAGCCAGTGCGTGACAGCGCGTTCGAGGCCCGTGGCGTTGTTCTCGACCCATTCGCCGAGCCCGACGGCATGCCAGTGGAACACCAGGCTTGGGTAGGCCCAACGGCAGAGCAACAGGATGGCCCAGTCACGGTATAGCGAGGAGCGCCGAGGCGGGCAGGGGACATAATAGAGGGCGCGGACGCCATATCGAAATCGCAACCACAGCGCCTTGGCACAGTACTTGAAGAGGACGACTGCCTTTGTGAAACGGACAGCGCCAAGATCCTCGAGGTCGCGCGAGAACCGGGCATCGATGTGGTAGCACTCGATATCCGGACGCCGTCCGGAGCGAGTCCCGGCCCTGGTGGCTGAGCCGGGTCCGGACGCGCTCTGTTTTGCCCGATCGCCTCCGAAGCCATCGAGCATGCGCTGAATGCTGAGGCTTTGGCCGTGGGCAGGCGGGGGGATATGGGCGAACACCGCGAGCTTCATGAGAACGTGGCCTGCATCTTCGCGGGCAAACCCTGCGCCCACCGGGAGACCAAACGCAACACATTTGACGGCTTTGGCTTGCGCGATGGAACGAAGATCGGTATGCCTGCCGGAGTCATGGATGTGCTGTCGCTGTCGCGCCTGCAGTTCGCCCTAACGGCGGGATTCCACTACCTCTATCCGCCGTTGAGCATCGGATTGGGTGTGGGACTGGTGATGATCGAGGGGCTTTGGCTCAAGACCGGACGCCCGATCTACCACCAGATGGCAAGGTTTTGGACGAAGGTGTTTGCGCTGACGTTCGCGATCGGCGTGGCGACGGGCATCGTGCTCGAGTTCGAGTTCGGCACGAACTGGGCCACCTACTCACGCTATGTGGGCGACGTGTTCGGGAGCGCGTTGGCGGCGGAGGGCATCTTCGCGTTCTTTCTCGAGTCCGGTTTTCTGGCGGTCCTCCTGTTCGGCTGGGACAAAGTCAGCCGCGGCATCCATTTCTTTGCGACCTGCATGGTGTGTCTCGGGGCGCATTTCAGCGCCGTCTGGATCGTCGTGGCCAACTCGTGGCAGCAGACGCCGGCGGGCTACATGATCGAGCAGACGCCGCTGGGGCCGCGGGCGGTCATCACCGATTTCTGGGCCATGGTGTTCAATCCGTCTTCCATGGACCGGCTGAGTCACGTGGTGTGCGGGGCGTGGCAGGCGGGGGCGTTCCTGATCATCAGCGTGAGCGCCTTCTACCTGTTGCGGCGCAAGCACGAGGAGTTTGCGAAAGCCTCGATGAAAGTCGGCTTGGGCGCCGCCGTCGTGGCTTCGATCCTCCAGATCGTCACCGGCCACCAGAGCGCCCTGGGCGTGATCAGGAACCAGCCGGCGAAAATGGCGGCGTTCGAGGGGCATTACGAGACGGGGGAACTGCCGGTCTACGCGTTCGGCTGGGTGGATGAGGCGTCCGAAACCGTCCGGGGCCTTGCGACTCCGCGCGCCGTGAGCCGGGCTCTGTTGGGAGAGGCCGGATCGACGGCGAAGGGACTGCGGGAATTCCCGCCGGAGGATCGTCCGCGCGTGAATCTCAATTTCCAGTTCTATCACATCATGGTCGGAGTCGGGATGGCTCTGATGGCGGTGGCGCTGGTCGGTTCCTTCCTGTGCTGGCGGGAGGCCTTGTCGCGATCCCGCTGGCTGCTGTGGATCATGGTCTTCTCGGTTCTGGGGCCTCAGATCGCGAATCAGACCGGATGGTTTGCGGCGGAGATGGGGCGGCAGCCGTGGGTTGTCTACGGGTTGCTGCGGACTTCGGACGGCTTGTCGGCCGTGGTCAAGGCCGATGCCGTGCTGACCTCGCTGATTCTGTTCACGCTCGTCTACCTCCTGCTCTTTGCCGTGTTCGTGTACCTTCTGAACGAGAAAATCCAGCATGGGCCGGACCCGGCGGACCTGAAGCCCGGGGGCAAGCTGGCATCGGGGGGGAGGGCCGACCTGTGAACTTCCCGGACTGGCTGGACCTCAACCTGGTGTGGTTTGTCCTGGTGGGCGTGTTGTTCACCGGGTACGCGTTGCTCGACGGCTTCGATCTGGGGGTGGGCGCGCTGCACCTCTTCACGCGCACCGACCCGCATCGGCGGCTCATGCTCAACTCGATCGGGCCTGTCTGGGACGGCAACGAGGTGTGGCTTGTGACGGGGGGCGGGGCGCTGTTCGCGGCGTTTCCGGTGGTCTATGCGACCGTGTTCAGCGGGTTTTATCTTGCGCTGATCCTGTTGCTGGTGGCGCTGATTTTCCGGGCGGTCGCCATCGAGTTTCGCAGCAAGCAGCCGATGGCGTGGTGGCGCCGGATGTGGGATGTCGGTTTTGCGGCGGGCAGCGTGCTTTCCAGTTTCCTGCTCGGGGTGGCGATGGGCAACATTGCCTGGGGGGTGCCGATCGATGAGCGGGGCGAGTTCGCCGGCACCTTCCTCGGCCTGCTTCATCCCTACGCCCTCCTCGTCGGAGTGACCGCGGTGGCGTTGTTCATGATGCACGGCGCGATCTACGTGGTGATGAAGACCGAGGGGGATTTGCATGCGCAGGCGCAGCAGTGGGTCCGCCCCACAATGATCTTCTTCATTCTCTGCTACGCGGTGACGACGATGGCCACACTGCTGTATGCGCCGCACATGGCGGCCCGGATGCGTGACAATCCCTGGCTGTTCACCATCGCCCTGGCCAACGTGCTCGCCATCGCCAACATCCCGCGCGAGATTCACCACGGACGCGATTTTCGGGCCTTCCTGTCGTCGGGTTGCGCCATGATTGCATTGATGATGCTGTTCGGCCTGGGACTGTTTCCGAACCTGGTCCTGAGCAATCCAAATCCGGCCCTGAGTCTGACGGCTTACAACGCGGCGTCGTCGCCCAAAACCCTGGGCATCATGCTGACCATCGCGATCATCGGTGTGCCGGTCGTCCTGGCCTACACCATCAGCATCTACTGGATTTTCCGAGGCAAGGTGAAGCTCGACCGGATGAGCTATTAGGGTAGCGTGGTTCCCCCGACCGGACCGACTTCAACCACGAATCACACGAATCACACGAATTCTGCGCCGGCGGTTGCGCGAACAACCTCGGGAACGCCTCCAACGAACGGGGTTTGCGGCTATCAACCATCAACCACCGACCATCAACCACTTCGATCAGCGCCGTCTCACGACGGCGGCTAAGAGGGCTACGAGGGGTAGCCGCGGACGGAAGTCCGCGCTAATCCGCTCCGTCAAACAC
>DAOOQY010000250.1:0-1631 GCA_035389025.1 Verrucomicrobiota bacterium | reverse complement strand
ATCCGCTCCGTCAAACACGAACGTCAGCGCCGTCTTACGACGGCGGCTACGAGGGTTACGAGGGGTAGCCGCGGACGGAAGTCCGCGCTAATCCGCTCCGTCAAACACGAACGTCAGCGCCGTCTTACGACGGCGGCTACGAGGGTTACGAGGGGTAGCCGCGGACGGAAGTCCGCGCTAATCCGCTCCGGCGAAGACAATCGTGACCGCAAGTCGTCTATTGCACCAGGGCGAGTCAAGGCCTACGTTGGGCGCGTGCAAGGAGATACGGATCGGTTCCCAACACCGCCCAACGTCGTTCCCGCGTCGCGACTCCGATCCTCGTTCTCGCATTACCTTCCCCGGTTGCAGCGCGAGTTCTACCAGGGCGACGCCATCGTGTTCTGGACCCTGCCATTGGCTCACCGCGCTCAGGGATGGCTCACCCCCGCGCTCCACGCCCAGTTTCGCGAGATCATGCTGCACGGCGCCGCCCGCGAAGGACTTCTCTGCCCGGCGTACTGCCTGATGCCCGACCATATCCATCTGGTTTGGATGGGCTTGCGACGCGACACCGACCAGCGGAACGGCATGAAGTTCCTGCGCACCCAACTCGGATGCTGCATTCAGCCGCGCCGGTTTCAGCACCAGGCGCACGATCACGTGCTGACGCCTTCCGAGAGGCAGCGCCAGGCGTTTGGCGTGGCATGCGCCGATTACGTGCTGCTCAATCCGCTCCGGGCGGGCCTTGTGCAGTCGCCTGTCGATTGGCCCTATGGCGGTGCGATTGTTCCGGGGTATCCACGGACAAATCCGTTCGAGGCAGGGCTTTGGGAGTGGCTTTGGGCACGCTATTACCAGATGCGTGAACCTGGACTCGAACAGCGCCTGCTGCCCCCGCGGGAGATGGAGCAGACCGGGCACAGACAATCATCAGCGCCGACTGACGTCGGCGGTTACCCGAGCGTAGCCGTGGACGTCAGTTCGCGCTGACTCGCTCCGGCGAACACGACCATCAGCGCCGTCTCACGACGGCGGCTACGAGGGCTTCTCACGTCGGCGGCGACGGAGGCAGACAACGCCCGAACCGTTCCAACGAACCAGTTCGCGACCATCAACCATCAACCACCGACCATCAACCACTTTGATCAGCGCCGACTGACGTCGGCGGCTACGAAAAAAAAGAAGGGCCGATTTCTCGGCCCTTCCAAAGAGTCAGCGACGAACTGAATCGCGCTCAGGACTTGCGACGCGCCATGTAGCCCACTCCCAGCACGCCCAGACCGAGCATCGCAGCCGTCAGGCCATTGTCGGGAACGGCAACGCCAACAATATCAACATGCGAAATAGCGCCCCCAGCGGGCCAGAAACCCTCCACTCTAATCTCATCCGTACCATTCCAGCTGTATGACTGAAGGTTGCCCGCCCCATTTACTTGAACGGTCAGATTGAGCAGATCGAATATGTACCAGTAAGGTTCATGATTGCCGTCCTTCACAACCAAGTACAGAGGGTTTCCTTGAATGTAAGAAGATGATCCGCCACCCCAGGTAATCATGGCGGCCCCGGGCTCGGATGGGGGAACAAACACCGTGGAGTACGACCCCGCATACGAGCCTTCGTCTGCGGTCGCACCCACGTCCATCTTATAA
>DAOOQY010000249.1:0-6365 GCA_035389025.1 Verrucomicrobiota bacterium | reverse complement strand
CAGGGCGATCAGGGCGAGGATCGACAGAGTCGTTTTCATGGGCTTATGCAGGCGCGCACTGTGACGCGGCCCGGTGCGTCCGACAAGACCCAATCCGCGACAGTTCTGCCCACGGGACTCAGAATGAGAACTGCTGATTGCCGCCACTCGGACGTTGACCATTTCCAGAGTTGGTGGGATCGTCGGCAATCATGAAATCCCTCTTCCACATCCCTTTGGTGATTGTTCTGGGCGCGAGCCTGTTTTGGACGGTCCCTGCCGTCGGCGGTCAGTTCAAGCGGATTGCCATCGACGGGGAGTTCGGGGACTGGGCAGGCGTGGTGCCGGCTGCCGTCGACACGGAAGGCGACTCGGGCTCGCTGGATTTCCGGGAGGTGTACGTGGCCAATGACGAGGACAACCTCTATGTCCGGGTGAAGCTCCAGAGCGGGATCGACTACAGCACGTTCCAGCACCACGTGTTCATCGATGCGGATGCGAACCCGGGGACGGGTCTGTCGATCGGGGGGATTGGCTCGGAACTGATGATCGAGAACGGAGGCGGCTATCAGCAGAAGAATGGGGGATGGAACGAGGGCAGCGCCTCGAATCTGGGCTGGGCGGCGGCGCCCAGCGGACTGACCACGGAGTTCGAGGTTCGCATCTCGCGGCAGGTGCGCGACGCCGGGGGCGAACTGGTCTTTGCCTCGGACAGCATCCTGCTGACGGTGGAGGCGGAGGACGGCAATTGGGCCACGGTCGATATCGCGCCTGACAGCGGCGGCGCGGCTTATGATTTCGCGGCGACACCCCCGAAGGCCACGGGCACGACGACGTTGGTATCACTCGACGGCGCGGTCTGGCGTTACAGCGATGATGGGACGGACTGGGGGACGGACTGGCTGGCGTTCGACTTCGACGACATTCTGTCCGGGTGGAACAGCGGTCCTGGGCTCTTCGGCTTTGGCGTGCCGGCTGGAACCTATCCAACTCTCAGGACGACTCTTGCCGCGGGCCGGAACACGTACTACCTGCGTGTTCCGTTCACGTGGGACTACGACAGTCTGGGGATCGCGTTGGTGGCGAATCTCTACCTTTCCGACGGCGCGGCGCTGTATCTGAACGGCGCGGAGGTGAAGCGTGTGCGCATGCCGGACGGGGCGATCGAGTTCGGCACGCCCGCCACGGGAGGTCCGTCCGTGCCGGGTCAGGCGGAGTCCTTCACTCTGCCGGCGAACGCTTTGGTCACCGGGGCAAATGTGCTCGAAGCCGAGGTTCATCAGGCGTCCGGCACGCCGGCCGAGTTGGCCTTCGGTCTGAAGCTGGAGGCGACCGACAGCCTTCCGCCGATGATCGAGGACGCCACCCAGCCGGCCGACCGCACCGTGACGGAGGGCGAGGCGACCACGTTTGGCGTTGGCACCGTGACCGGCACGACACCTTTGGCCTACCAGTGGTTCAAGGACGATGCCCCGATCGAGGGGGCGACGGAGCCGACACTGACCATTGCCGTCGTGCTGGTGACCGACGCCGGCGGGTACCGGGTGGAGATCACGAATGCGACGGGGGCCAAGGCCGTCAGCCGCACGGCGCAACTGACGACCACGGCCGTGGCGGTCAGTCTGACGAACGACGGCGAGCCGGCGGATCGGACCATTCTTCAAGGGGAATCGACCACGTTCGCCGTGGACGTGACCGGCTCGCCCGTGCTCACCTATCAATGGTTCAAGAACGACGCGCCGATTGAAGGTGCGACCGGGCCTGAATACACCATCGACGAGGCGTTGCTCGACGATGCCGGCCAGTATCGCGTGACAGTCAGCAACCGTCTGGGCGCTGTCAGCAGCCGCGCGGCGCGCCTGGGCGTGCTGGCGGACACCTATCCGCCGCTGGTCGCGCAGTTGGCTGGCTCGGGCCACAAGGTGGTGCTGGTCTTCTCGGAGCCGGTGGAGGCCGGTTCCGCCAGTACCTTCGGTCACTACACGCTCAGCGGCGGGGCGAGCGTGCAAGGAGCCGCGCTCGATCCGGCCGACCGGCGGACGGTCACCCTGACGACGACGGCGCTGAGCTTTGGCACGGTTTACACCCTGGAAGTGAAAGGGGTTCAAGACCTCTTTGGCAATGCCGCAGGCACGTCCGCCGCCTTCCGGTCCGCGATCCTGATTGACGGCGGGTTCGAAGACTGGGCGGAGATGCAGCCCCTGGCAACGGAGGTGCAGGAGACGGCCGAGGGGCTCGAGTTCAACGAGATTTACGCCGCCAACGACGAGACCTACCTATACCTCCGGTTCAACTTCTACGCGAACGTGGGCCAACTGCCGGTGGACGCCTACTTCCACATCTTCTCCGACACGGACAACGACCTGGCAACGGGCTTTGTGACCGCTGGACTCGGCTCGGAGATGATGATCGAGAACGGAAATGGGTATCAGCAAAAGGGCGGCCAGTTCAACGAAGGCGGTGTGAGCGGATTGGACTTCGTCATCGGGCCCGAAGCGGCCTCATCCGATTTCGAGTGCCGCATCTCGCGTCAGGCCACCTACGACAACGATGGTCAGCGGGTCTACGACAACGCGACGATTGCCTTGGCGCTGCAATTGATCAGCGGGACGTGGGCGAGTCTGGACATTGCGCCTGCCGCGGGAGCGCTCGTGTATGCGTTTGCCGAGTTGCCCGCGATCACGCCGGGGCCGCTCCACGTGCAGATGCTCGGCAGCAGAATCGAGATTGTCTGGACCGGTCCGGGCGTGCTGGAAGAGAAAGACAGTCTGGGCGGGGGCGCGTGGGCGCCCGTGCCGGACGCCGCCAGTCCCTACTCGACCAACGCGACTGCGCCGCAGCGCTACTACCGGCTGAGGCTTTAGCCCGGATATTTCTTCGCGCGGCCAAGCCGCAACCAAATTGGGCAACAACTGACAGCCAGGGCCGATTCATGAAGTGGAGCGGCGACGGCCCCGTCGCCGACACACGCCGTCTTCACTTGACATGCCGGGGGACGAGCCGTCCCCACTCCGACCCTTTCGACTTCATGATGGGGCGCGGGTTTCTGAGCGCCCGCATTTCAGGTGACATGTGACGGTGACCGGTCCGATGACATCACCAGTTGGTGAGGAATGCGGGCTAACCAGAGGCGACGGGGACGTCGCCCCTCCAGGGCCCTGCTCGTTCACACGGCGCCGTGGGAGTGGGGACGTCCTCGTCCCCAAACGATGGCTATGGCCGACGACAGACCTTACCAGCGGAGGCGGTAGAAGCGGCGGGAGGTGCCGGCGGTCGAATGGTCAAGCCAAACCAGGGGCTGGGTCTCGATGGTGTTGGTGCCGAGAGGCAGCCAAGCGGCCAGGTTGTTGGAGACTTCGAGGACCTGGGATGAGCCGAGCGGCGCGTCGATGGTCAGTCGCATGGCGCCGGCGGTGGAGAGGGCAGCGCTGGTGAACCTGGTTGGGGGCAGGACCTTGATGGCCGTGGCGGCCTGAGACGCCAACTCGACATGCCAGCCGGGTCCCGAGGGCTCGAGCCGGACACCGCTGAGCAGATCGATGGCCACGCGGCGGTTTGCGGCTCCGTCCGAATCCAGCGAGGTGCTGAACGTGGCCGTGCGGGTGGTGGCGCTGTCGTTGAGCAAGGTGAAGTAGACGGCGCCATCGGGAGCGGGACCGAAGCGCTCGACGAGGATGTTCGGGTTGTCGCAGGCGCCCAGGGTGACCGGTTGCCAGCCGGCCTCGGCGATCTGTTTGATGACGGGGAGGTAGCGCTTGAAGAACGGACGATCCCGGTTGTACCAGGCTGGGTTCTGCCAGTAGGGATTCTCCGCGGCATTATGGCTGAACATCGACGGGTACATGCCATAGAAGAGGCTTCGCTGAAAATACCGTTCGACACGGTTGGTGCCGAAACTGGCGTAGTCGGTGTTCATCAGGAGAAGGTAGGGCTTTTTGCCGGACAGTGTGCGCCAGAGGGACATTTGGCCATGGGAAGACGGCGCGTACTGGCCATTGGACAGCCAGTCGGTTTCGGTGCCCATGACATCGAGCCACGGGCACAGGAAACCGAAGCGGTAGGGGACGCCGTTGGCGAAGCAGAGTTTGCCGAATTGATGGAGATCGTCGCTGATCCAGCGGGTGAACTCGAAGACGGCCAGCCCTTTCCAAAGGGCCGGACGGGCAGTCGTTGTGTCGAATGTCAATGGGACCGTGCTGGAAGCGAAGTGTTCACGACGGAAGTTCAGGTCGGCTGTGACATAGCCCTCGAGTGAGTCGAGGTACTCGCCATCGAGACTGCCGTTGGCGTTCGGACCGTAGAGCGATTCGCGGATACCGGGGCTCCAGTGGACGGTGGCGGCGTTCGGGTTGGCGGGGAGAAGGGGGTTGGGGTTGAGGCTCCAGACGGCGCCGTTGGCCCACGGCTCGTTGCGAAAGAGAAGGCAAGGCTGGCCGGTGCTGTCGAACATCCCGGCGCTGCGCGAGACGATCGCCATGCGTTGCCGGGCGCCGGGTGTGCCCACGGCGTAGGCGTCGCGAACCTCGAGCGCGGTGGCCACCGTGCGGGGGAGTGCCGGGTCCATGGACATCCACCACGTCATGGGTTCCGTGTAGCGGAAACTCAGGATGCCGTTCGCGTCGTCAAAGGGGACGTTGTTGTTGCCTTCGTGATACCGGAAGCCGAAATCCTGCCAGCCGCTGACCGTGCTCACGTCGGTGAACGGCATCCAGATTCCCTGGTCTTTCGAACGCACCTCGAAGTATGCGGGGAAGATCGCCGTGTACTTCTCCCACGCGCCGCGGAAGCCCCAGCGGGGATCGAATCGAAAGAGGACGAATCGAAACTCCGCGCCGGAGGGGAACCGGGCGGTTTCGGGCACCAACCCGAGGTCGTAGGCGATGAGCAGTTGTTTCGTGCCGGCATGGCAGGCGAGGCGGTACTGCGCCGGCTTCGCCATATCGATGCCAAGGGCGAGTCCGGACCGGTCATCGCTGACGCAGGCCAGGGGATAGAGGGAATGGCGTCCATTGGCGCCGCAGTTCACGCCGACGGTGTTGCTGAGTTCCTCGGGGGCGGCAACGGGTCTTTGCTCGCGGATATCGTGGCCCCAGTTCCAGCCGACAGCGTCCAGGGGGAGGGCAAAGAGGAGCATGATGGCGCGGTCCGTGCCGGTGGTATCGACCACGGTCCCTGCGACGGCGAGATGATCGGCGTTGGTGACGATCGTGGCGCGCAGGAGCAGGTTCAGATCGGGACAAGCGCCTTCTTCGAAGGAAAAGACGTCCGAGTTTCTGGCCATGTCGCGCGCGAGGAACCCCGAGGGGGCGCTGCCGGTCAGGTTGCGCCCGTCGACGGACAGGCGGGCGACGCGTTCGCCGGTGAGCGCGAGTTCGAGGCCGTCGCCCGTGGAATAGGTGGCTGGCTGTCCCGAGGGCGGGGCCGGGGTTTCGACGGTCACGGGGGTGCCCTGGAACATAAAGGCACCGGCGGGGGCGCTGATCTCGGCCACGGAGACGTCGTCGAACCAGACCTCGCCGGAGTGGCTTCGGAAGAGGCAGTAGAGGGTGAGGGACCGGATCGGTTTCTCGGGAAGGATGACGAACTCGCGCGCCTCCCAGTCGTGGGTGCCTGCGGTGAAGTTGCCGGTCTGGCCCCAGAGCGGACTGCCGTCCTGGTAGACGATGTCGACGTAGAGGGAGTAGTTGCTGTCGGCGCTGCCACTGACCCCTTCAGCGCGGCTCCAGCCGCGAACGACGACCGGGACGCAGTTGGTGCGGTTGAGGCTGAGCATTTGGCTGGCGCCATACCAGCCGGAGGTATTCGGGGCTCGGCACGCGAGGGCCTGCGAGTTGGTGCGGCCTTCGCCGGGGGCAACGCGCAGCCCCTGGGGGCCGGCCGACCAGGAGGCGAGCATGTTGGTCGTGCCCAGTTCGAAGCCGGGGTTCCGGAGGAGGTTCGAGCCCGCGCCCGAGGATTGGACGACGCGCATGACCGGCGTGCCCGAGTGCGCGACGCCGAGAGTCACGAGCGCGGCAGCGAGAGGAAGGACGAGACGACAGCGCATGACGCTTTGCCTGATAGTCCATCCGGCGGTTTTGGTAAAGGCCGAAGGCGGACCAGCCCGGATGTTTCTTAGGGTCTGTGCAAAAATTACTTCCGGTTTTGGCGGGAGCGCCACCGGGCCAGATGCGAGGCCCGAGGGAGGGAGTGTATCCCCTGAGATACTCGACCGACCGAGGAACGAAGCAGATGGCCCGGTGCCGCCCCGCCCCGGAGGGCTGGGGGGCTTTGGCTCGCTGGTCCCGCGGCCGCGCATACGCGTCAACCTAACGAGACCTCCCGCGCTGTTCCTGGGAGCAGCGCTGTCGAGGTTGTCTAAGTCCTTGGGTCGGCGTTCGTTGTGG
>DAOOQY010000248.1:0-6374 GCA_035389025.1 Verrucomicrobiota bacterium | reverse complement strand
CACCCGCGTCGCTCAATCAAATTATGGCAGGACTCGACGCGGCAACACGGCGGGCGGAAGGGAGTCAGGAATGCGCAGCAGCCGGAGAGACGGGGCGGCTTCCCCCGGAAGCGCGGGCGAACTCGATGAAGAGATCGAGGAAAGAAATCAGTTGCCTGAATGCGCCAAATCGCGCCGAATGGCCTCCAGTACGCTATGAATTTGGACGACGCCCAGAAACAACAGGTCATCGCGTGGCTTCAGCAAGGCGCCACCTTGGCGGAACTGCAGAAACGACTCGAGACGACATTCGGCCTGCGCCTCACCTACCGGGACGTCAAGTTCCTTGTCAGCGACCTCGATGTCCTCCCCAAGGACGTCGAACCAACGGCGCCGACCGACTTGACCGGCAGGAATCCCAAGGCGCCCGGGGCGCCCCATGCGCCGGCCGTAGACGGCGCCCGGGAGCCCGAGACGGCCCCGACACCCCCCGCCGCCCGCGTCCGGATCAGCGTGGACCAGTTGACCCGGGCGGGCGCCGTCGTCAGCGGCAACGTCACCTTCAGCGATGGCAAGAGCGCGGTCTGGTCCATCGACCAGATGGGCCGCCTCGGCATCGCCCCGCAAGACAAGGGCCACCGGCCGTCGTCCGCCGATCTCCAGGAATTCCAGATGCTCCTGGAACAGGAACTGGCGCGCCACGGCTTTTGATTCCAGCCCGCACGGTCTCCAGCCTCCGGCTGCGGAACCGTTTGACTTGTCCAGCCCGCAACTTTAGATTCCCGGTCATCGTGCTGGCTGCTGAATCCAAAGCGGCGGGAGCCGCGGTCAGAGCCGTTCCCGCCCCCGTCGCGCCCCATTCCTGGCGGCGCATTGTCGGTCCCGCCGACGGCTTCCTCAAATCCGTGGCCCGGCGATTGGAGGACCAGGTGGGCGGCTTCGAACCCGACATCGCCAGCTATGTCCGCTACGCTTTGGCCAGCCAGGGCAAGCAACTCCGCCCGGCCCTTCTGGCCCTGAGCGCCAAACCGACCGGCGCTCTCGCCGACGATCTGATCACCGTCGCCACCATCATCGAGATGGTCCACTTGGCCACGCTGGTCCACGACGATGTCATGGACGAAGCCCGGGTCCGGCGACGACGCCCCACCCTGTCCGTCCGGTGCGGCAATGCGATCTCGGTGCTTGCCGGGGATTGCCTGTTCGCGCACGCCCTGGAACTGGCCGCCAGCTTTCCCACGCCCGATATCTGCCGGGCCGTCGCCGCAGCCACCAAGACGGTCTGCACGGGCGAGACACTCCAGACCCTGCTCTCTCAGCGCAGAGCCATACTCGGGCGCGAAGAGTACTTTCGCATCCTGCGCATGAAAACCGGCGAACTCTTCGCCCTCTCGTGCAGGATGGGCGGACGGCTCACCGGGGCGAGTGACGCCGAGGAGCAGGCGCTGCACGAGTACGGCATGGCCCTCGGGACGGCCTACCAGATTTACGACGATTGCCTCGATTTGTACGGACGCGAGCGGGAGGCGGGCAAGTCGCTCGGCACCGACCTGGCTGCCGGCAAAGTCACGCTTCCCATCATCGTCGCGTACGAACGGGCCGATCCGGCCCAACGCAAGCAACTCGACCGCCTGCTCGCCGACTGGCACCCGGAACGGCTCGCCCCTGTGTGCGCGGTGTTGGAACAACTCGATGCCCTCGCCGAATCGGTGTCCACCATCCGCGCCCTCTGCCACTCCGCCCGCGAGTCGGTGTCGAGTCCGGATTGCCCCGTCGAACGCCCGGCCCTCGCCGAGGCCGCGGAGTTCGTCGAGCAACTCACGGGCTCGCTGGGGGTTCCATCCTGGAAGATTCCCTCCTAAGATGCCGGCCGCCTTGCACCCCAGTCCGCCCGCGTCAGACCAGTCCAAACTCCCCGTGGCGGATGCCGTGCTGGTGCGCGACGCGCAGCACGGGAACATGGAGGCGTTCGACGAACTGTTGCGGCGGTACCAGGAGCGCATTTACGCCACCATCTACCACATGACGTCGTCCCATGAAGATACGGACGACCTCACCCAGGAAAGCTTTATCAAGGCCTATCGTGCCCTGAAATCCTTCAAGGGCGACTCGAGCTTCTTCACCTGGCTCTACCGCATCGCGATCAACAAGACGATCAACTTTCTCAAGCAGCGCAAACACCGCGGCAGCCAGATGAGCCTCAATGATCTGGATTTCAACGCCGAACACGACCCGGACCTCGTCGCGCTGGTGTCCGAACGCACGCCCCGGCGGGAAATCAACCTGGCTGAACTCCAGGAGAGATTGAACGAGGCGATGCAGAAACTGTCCGAAGTGCATAGATTGGTGGTGACCTTGCACGACATCCAAGGCCTGCCCCACGAGGAAATCGGGCGCATTATGGACTGCAATGTCGGCACGGTCAGGTCGCGTCTATTCTACGCACGCCAGCAGTTGCAGGCTTATTTGTCGGACTATTTGAATTAGAATCAGCATGCATCCGGATCACGATCGCGATTCCTTTGCAGCCCTGCGCAGGGCGGTCGCTCTCAAGCGCCATGAACAGCCCCCCCCGGGCTACTTCGATCGACTGCACAGACGCATCCTCGACCGCCTTCCCCTCGAACGGGAGGTCGAGCCCGAGGACTGGTTTGAAGCTCTCTTCGAGAGATTCCGGCTGCGCCCGGCCCTGGCCGGATTCTTCAGCTTTGCCTTGGGCGCCTTCTACCTCGCCGGCCTCGGCTACTCGGGACGCGTCGCTCAACAACACCAGGACGCCCCGGCGCGGATCGAGATCTCCAGCGGTTTCCAACGCCGGCCGTGCTCGGTCTTCGAACCTCGAGTCACCTCCGCCTTGGCCCGGGATGCCCGTCCGTCGCGACCCAGCGTCACGCCCGTCATCCCCGCGGGATTGTCCGCCCCGGGACTGCCGCTCTGGCATCCCTCGGCAGCCGGCACTGTCACGCCGGTCGGCTACATGGCCCCGTCTCGCTAACCCTGTCGCGGCTTCCGCCATTCGCTGCGCGGCGGCTCAGCCAATCCCTGTGCCCGGAACGCAGTGCGGAAGTGCACCTTCGCCACCGCGGCGAGCGCGTCCGCCCCGTGCGCCTTCACGAACGCCGCAGCCGCGGCGTCCACAGCCGACGAAGCCCCCTTGGGGAACTCCATGGCATAGTCCTTTTCGAGACCGGCCAGCCGCCGGACGAACTCGTCGCGGGCGAGAATCGATGCCGCCGCCACGGCCAGGTCGGATTCGGCTTTGTGGCGTTGAACCAGTTCGATCTGGCGGCCCAGACTCATCAGGGCCTTGGCCACAGTCGCCTTGTTGGCCGCGAACTGATCGCTGATGGCCCGCACGGGCAGCGGATTCATCCGATGGCGCTGCAGCATCAGATTCTCGATCGCGCGCGCGTGGCCCCACGCCAGAATCCGATTCACGTTCCCCATGCTCGCGTAAAGGCGGTTGTAGGCCGTATTCCCGATCGGCACGACAGACGTGATGCAGCCCGGCGTCTCGCGAATGAGCCGGGCCAACTCGCCGATCCGCTTCGCGCTCCCGATCGACTTCGAGTCCTTGACTCCAGCCCCCTCCCACGCCCGGACGATGGCCTCGTTCACGTACACCCCCGCAACACACAGCGGACCAAAAAAGTCCCCCTTGCCGCTCTCATCGACACCGACGCGCGGCAGGAGCAGATCGGGGTTCAGCACCGCCTCGTAGCCCAGGCGCGCCTCCTTCAATATCACCGGTTCGAGAACGAACTCGACAAACTCGCGCGTCTCCTTCCCCTGCACCACCAGCTTCCCGCTCTTGTACTGAACAAGGTTCACCCGCCCCTTCTCCGCCGCAAAACGGGCGTGCGCCACCTCGCGCCACGTCCAATCCTGCTCCCGCAGCCACGCTTCGAGCGCAGCGGCTTGGGGACCGGTCAGTTCGCAAGTGTAAATCGCCAGGGGCGTCGCCATGGGCCCGCACCGTACCGCCCGGCCGCCGCACTGTCCAGCCGCCGCCCTCTCCCCCCTCTCGCCACGCAACTCACGGCAGGCTCTTGCGCTGAGCATGAGCGCGGAGACCGCCATCGGGTGCGCTCTGGATTCCGCAGGCAGCCGAGGAGGTGGATGCCCCGAAACGCGGCTTGTGTGTGTACTGCAATCGTGCGATATGGAGTGCCAGAAGATGGCTAATTCAGCACCCAGAAACCAGCCAAACCAAGTGAACCAGGAGGCGAGGCTCTTCCACTCGACCGAGTGCGGGCGGATGTTCCTCGGTGACTCGCTGGCACTGTTCCGCAACGAAATCCCAGACGGCTCAATCGACCTCATCGTGACCAGTCCTCCTTTCGGACTTGTTCGGAAGAAGGACTACGGGAACGCGGATGCCCACGAATACCTCGAGTGGTTCAAACCTTTCGCCGCCGCCTTCCACCGCGCCCTCAAAGCGCAAGGCTCGCTGGTGATTGACATTGGCGGTTCCTGGATTCCAGGACAACCAACGCGGAGCCTCTACCATTATGAACTACTCCTCATGCTGTGCCGGGAGTTCGGCTTTCACTTGGCGCAAGAGTTCTTCTGGTGGAATCCGGCGCGTCTTCCAACTCCGGCAGAATGGGTGACCGTGCGTCGAATCCGGGTCAAAGATGCCATCGATTGCATTTGGTGGCTTTCCCCCACACCGTGGCCGAAAGCCAGCAACCGCCGGGTCCTTCAACCCTATTCCGACAGCATGAAGGTCTTGCTGGAGAAGGGATATACACCACGTTTGCGACCCTCAGGGCACGACATTTCAGACAAATTCGGAACCAATAACGGGGCAGCGATTCCTCCCAACCTGATCGCGCTGGCTCACACGGAAAGCAACTCCACTTACATCCGCTATTGCGTCGAGCAGAGTCTCAAGCCCCACCCAGCTAGATTCCCAGTGGAGATCCCCGAGTTTTTTATCAGGATGTTGACGGATGAAGATGATCTTGTTGTTGACCCGTTTGGAGGCAGTTGCGCCACCGGCGAAGCGGCTGAGCGGACGCTACGTCAGTGGATTTGCTGCGACATGGTCGAAGCCTACCTCAAAGGTGCGTTAGGGCGGTTCCAGCATCCGCCGCGCGTTCGGTATGAATTGACGCCTGACACCGCCAATGCCAATGACTCTTTCTACAAAGCGTTCAAGCCCAATCTTGTCAGGAATGAAATGAACCTCGAGCCTCTGCCGGCAGACGGCGGTGCGAAGCGCCCCGCTCCCAGATCGTGCCCTAATCGGGAGTTGGTCCATGCCCCCGCCAATCGTGCGAATCAGATGACGCTGTTGGAGCCAGCGAGGCGCCGCAAGCGGCGTGCTGAATAACGACACTCGTCAGAACTATGCCGAGCCGTATCCCCAAACGCGCGATACTCACCCGCGTTCTTGAAGCCATTCGTGCCTCTGGGTGGAACTGCATAATCCTGTCCGACTCCCACCCCTTCCGCTTGGCTGTCTCCCGAGGCGAGACACGTGAGAGAGTGCTCTGTTACAGTTGGAATCTGACTCATGGAGGCTACCCGAGGGATCCGAACGAGCTGCGAATTCTAGTGACCGGCGTGGAGAGGTTTAAGATCGAGGAGGGCGCGAAGACATTGGTGCTCGGATGGAGTGAAGAGAACCGCTTGTTCGCCGGCTTCGATGTCACCAAGCACATGATGTTGATGTCGGGCCGGTCACCGTCTCTGCAGATTCGTCGCCAAACCCTGACCGCTGCCGCTGCAAGTGGATTCAGTGTGCAACCGCGAGGCAATGAGGAAATCGCAATCGCCTTTCGTCCTGATTTCTTCTGCACGTACGTTCACGAACTGAACAACCTGCACCGGACAGCGGGCCAACCGGAGGACTTGGCGGTCCTGCGACAACTCGCCGAGGAACCTACGGCGGAGGCGATTCGCGACATTCCACCGAGTCCCCGGCGAACGGTTCTCCAGCAGATTCAGCGCAAAGTTCGCGATCAGCGGTTCCGAAGAAGCATTCTGGTCGCCTATGATTACCGATGCGCGATGAGCGGGATTCAGTTGGACCTACTCGAAGCTGCGCACATCATCCCGGTCGAGCACGAGCGCGGCACCGACGAGATCAAGAACGGCATTTGCCTAAGCGCGATCCACCACCGGGCTTTTGATCAGGGACTTCTGGGCATCCGGCCGGACTACTCTGTGATAATGAACCAGCGACGCCTCGGACAACTCAGGTCACTCGGCTGGGACGGGGGCATCGAATTGTTCAAGACTACGCTGCGCGACCAGATCATCCTGCCCGCACGGCGAGAACTCTACCCCGATCCCGATTATCTGACCTTTGGCCAAGTCCTTCGCGGCTGGCCAGAACGGTCCGTCGCCTAACCCGCATACTTGGCAGCGAGGCAAAGCCGCAACCA
>DAOOQY010000247.1:0-6378 GCA_035389025.1 Verrucomicrobiota bacterium | reverse complement strand
TGTCGCTTGGCGATGTTGATGAAGCCGGTGTTGTCCGAAAAGAACCGCCGGATCAGCGAGACCTTCAGCCACTCCTTGGTGGAGGGGGCGAGGAGGGCCTCGCTGGCCGGCAGGGCCCGGTAGCGGAGGATGGCGTCGATGACCGCGCCCAGCGGCACATTGCCGGTGTCCACGGTTTTGATCAGGAAGCTCAGCTTGTTCTCCTGAATCCACATGTGCAGACAGGAGAGGATTTCCTCCTCGTTCAGATGGCGGGCCGCGATGGCAAACACCTGGTCGCTTGCCGCGAACATGTTCTCGCGAGACTGCTTTTGCTGGGGGCTATTGGCCTCGGTCACCCCATCCGTCTGGTCTCCCGCCAGATCGACTCCGAACATGTTCAAGACCTTGCGGGATTCCTTGACTCCGCTCCAGAACAGGTGGTGGAGCATCTTGCGGGAGGTGTAGAGGTAGAGCTTCTGGTCGCTGCGGCGGAGCAGGTCTACGATGACCCTCCATTGGGGCTGGGGTGGGGCGGCCAAGCCGTGGTGGGCCGCCTGTCTCTCGACCAGAAGACTCCCCAGTCTCCGGTGGTAGACGGTCTGACCGATACGGTCTGCGATCGTCCGGATGAGCTTGCTTTCTTTCTCCAGAAACAGCCCTTCGGGCGAGGAGGGCATCTGCTTGACATAGGAGACCTCGACAAGACCGACCGTCTTGCTCTCCACCCGGATCGGCGCGGTGTCCTTCCACGGCGTCTGGACGTACCCCGGAGGCTCGAAGATTCTGTCCTCACACACGAGCTTGGCCTGACAGAACTCGGGATACTGCCAGCCGCAGGGGATGGTCGCGATCAGGTCTCGAAAGATGTCGAGCAGCGGGCGGGTCTCACTGGCCAGCAACTCCTCCACCTTGTAGAGGCAGTCCAGTTCCTTGGCCCGTTCCCGCAACACACGGAGGGGGTCGGTCTCCTGGTTCTTGTCACTCATAGCTATCGGCGTGTCCGGCTTTGAGCCGACGCCACCCTGAGGCCCGAGGAGGACCGGCCCGGCCCGCCCCAGGCCTCTCGCACGGGGAGGGCGATGGGCCTCTCAGGCCCAGCCTCGCTGCCGGACGGCCTGGGCTACCCTGTCGACGGCGATGACATACGCCGCGTCCCGCATGGTGAGCTTCTGTTTGCGGGCCAGTTCGCTCACCGCTGCAAACGCCGCGGTCATCTTGGTGTCCAGCTTGGAGAGCACCTCGTCCTTCTCCCAAAAGTAGTTGGCGTTGCACTGCACCTGCTCGAAGTAGCTGCACGTCACGCCGCCCGCATTGGCCAGGAAGTCGGGCAGCACGTAGATTCCGCGCCGCTTGATGATCTCGTCCGCGTCGGGCGTGGTCGGACCGTTGGCCCCTTCGACGACGACCTTGACCTTCTGTGAGATGGTCTTGACGTTCTCCCGGTTGATCTGGTTCTCCAGGGCCGCGGGCAGCAGGATGTCCACGTCCTGCTCCAGCCACGCACTGCCCGGCAACACCTCATAGCCCCGCTCGCGGGCCTGCTTCTTGTCGATGCCGCCGAACTTGTCCGAGATGGCGCGCAGCTCGTCCAGGTCGATGCCGCCCTTCTTGCGGTAGGTGCAGGCGGTCTTGTCGGCCTGATCCCAGCAGGCAATGGCGACCACGGTTCCGCCGAGCTGGAGGAAGAGCTGGACGGCGTACCGGGCCACGTTGCCGAATCCCTGCACGCTGGCCGTGGTCTGGGTGGGCGAGAGCCCCATCTCCTTGAGGGCCTCGCGCAGGACATAGACGACCCCGAAGCCCGTGGCCTCGGTCCGGCCCAGAGAGCCGCCCATGCCGACCGGCTTGCCGGTGATGCAACCGGGGTAGCGCCCGCTGTGAATCGTCTCGTACTCGTCGAGGATCCACAGCATATGCTGACCGTTGGTCATCACATCTGGAGCGGGGACATCTGTGACCGGGCCGACGTTCTTGGCGATCTGGCGGACCCAGCCGCGGCAGATCTGCTCCTGCTCGCGCATGCTGAGATGGTGGGGGTCGCACACCACGCCGCCCTTTCCGCCGCCCAGGGGGATATCGACCACGGAACACTTCCAGGTCATCCACATGGCCAGGGCCCGCACGGTGTCGATGGTCTCCATCGGGTGAAACCGGATGCCCCCCTTCGCCGGACCCCTCGCATCGTTGTGTTGCACGCGAAAGCCCTTGAAGACCTTGACCTTCCCGTCGTCCATGCGGACCGGGATGGTGAACTGGTACTCCCGCATCGGCTGCCGCAACAAATCCCTGACCCCGTCGTCCAGGTCCAGAAGGGAGGCGACCTTGTCGAACTGGGACTGTGCGGTTTGAAATGGATTATACGAACCTGTCTCCATTGATCCTCGCCTTTCTTTCGACGGACTGTGGTCGGGCAGCACAACGCTTCATTACTGCGCGCGATCCTGCGTGTCAACAAACCGCTGCCAACACAAACCGTTGCCAACAACAAAGACGGGAAAGGGCGTGCTCAGTTGAACGGAGCCATTGGTTGAGCGGAGGCAAGTGTCAGCGCGGGGCCTGTGAGGGATCGAGGCGTAACGGCCTAGTCCGACTGGAAATCCGCTGCGGATTCGCTATGGTTATGGCCGCCTCTGCGCGGATGAGGGCGGGTGCATGGACCGTGTGAACCGGCGATCCCCCGTGTGCGATCCGGCGCGGCGGCGCAGTCGATGGCAATCCAGTACAAAGACTATTATCAGACCCTGGGTGTTCCGCGCGGCGCGAGCGACGCGGACATCAAGAGCGCGTTCCGGCGCCTGGCGCGCCAGCACCACCCGGATGTGGCCAAGGACAAGCGGGGCGCCGAGGAGCGGTTCAAGGAGATCAACGAGGCCTACGAAGTCCTGGGGAACCCGGACAACCGCAAGAAGTACGACCGACTGGGCGCCAATTGGCGCGCCGGGTCGGAGTTTCGTCCGCCACCCGGATGGCGGCCGGGCGGACGCGGGGCTGCCGGGACCGGCGGCTTCGGAGGCGGCTCGCCGTTCGAGTTCCGTTTTGGAGGCACGGGGTTCAGCGATTTCTTCGAGCAGTTCTTCGGGCGGTCGGGGCGGTTCCGTCAGGGCGGCGGATTTGGCGATATCGAGCCGGACGGTTTCGAGGGCGAGTCCGAATCCGCTTCTTCGGCCCATCGCGGCGCGGATGTCGAGGGGAGCATTCTCGTCACGCTCGAGGAAGTGCTGCGCGGGTCGGTCCGTTCCATCTCGATGCGCTGGACCAACCCGCACACGGGCGGGTCGGAGTCGCGGACCATCAAGGTGCGCATCCCGCCGGGTGTGGGCGAGGGTCAGCTCATTCGTGTGGCTGGCCGGGGCGAGACCGGGCTTGGCGGCGGCGGGGCGGGCGACCTCTACCTGCGCGTGCGGTTGGCCGCGCACCCCGATTTCCGCATCCAGGGACACGACCTCTATCACGAACTCGACCTGGCTCCTTGGGAAGCGGTGCTCGGCGCGACTGTATCCGCTCCGACCCTCGAAGGGCAGGTGTCGCTCCGCATCCCGCCCGGCGCCGCCTCCGGGCGGCAACTGCGGGTGCGCGGCCACGGGTTGCCGCGCGGTGGGGAGGACGGACGCGGCGACCTGTATGTTGTCCTCTCGATCCAGGTGCCGGGCGAGGTCAGCGCGTCCGAAAGAGCCCTATGGCAGCAGTTGGCCCGCGAATCCCGATTTGACCCAAGACACAAGTGACCATGGACCTGAACAAATTCACCGAGAAATCCCAAGCCGCCCTGGCCGAGGCCCAGACCCTGGCAACGCGGCATCAACACCAAGCGGTCGACGTCGAGCATGTGGCCGTGGCCCTGCTCGAACAGGAGGGCGGCCTCGTGCCCCCGCTGTTCGAGCGCATTCAGGTCTCGCCCGATCTCCTGCGGGCGAAGCTCGAAGAGGAATTGGGCCGGTTGCCGCGCGTCAGCGGGGGCACGGCGCCCGGCCAGGGCGTCTATGTCACCCAGCGCCTGAACAAGGCCCTGGTTCACGCCCAGGACGAAGCGCGCAAGCTCAAGGACGAGTACGTGAGCGTCGAGCACCTGGTGCTTGCCCTGTTCGCCGAGCCGGAGTCGAGCGGGATCGGACGCATCTTCAAGGCGCTGGGCGTGACGCGCGGGGATTTTCTCAAGGCCCTGACCGAGGTGCGGGGCAATCAACGGGTGACCAGTGCCAACCCGGAGGCGACGTACGAAGCCCTCGAGAAATACGGACGCGATCTCACCCGCCTCGCCCAGCAGAACAAGCTCGATCCGGTCATCGGGCGCGACAACGAGATTCGCCGATGCGTTCAGGTCTTGTCTCGCCGCACCAAGAACAATCCGGTGTTGATCGGCGAACCCGGCGTGGGCAAGACTGCGATTGTCGAGGGTCTGGCCCGCCGCATCGTGGCGGGGGACATTCCGGACAGCCTCAAGGAGAAGCGGATTGTGGCCCTGGATCTCGGCGCGTTGATCGCCGGGGCCAAGTTCCGCGGCGAATTCGAGGAGCGCCTCAAGGCCGTTCTGCAGGAGGTTGCCAAAGCCCAGGGCCGCGTCATCCTCTTCATCGACGAAATCCACACGGTCGTTGGCGCCGGCAAGGCCGAGGGTGCGATGGATGCGGGCAACATGCTCAAGCCGATGCTGGCCCGTGGCGAACTGCACTGCATTGGGGCCACGACGCTCGACGAATACCGCAAGCACATCGAGAAAGACGCCGCGCTCGAACGCCGTTTCCAGCCCGTGATGGTCGCCGAGCCGACCGTCGAGGACACGATCAGCATCCTGCGCGGCCTGCGCGAGCGCTACGAACTCCACCACGGAGTCCGCATCCAGGACGGCGCCCTCGTTGCCGCCTCGCAACTGTCACACCGGTACATCACGGACCGGTTCCTGCCCGACAAGGCCATCGACCTCATCGATGAAGCCGCGGCCAAACTGCGGACCGAGATGGAGTCGATGCCCGAGGAACTCGAAGGCCTCCATCGCCGCCTCATGCAACTCGAGATCGAGCGGGAGGCCTTGCGCAAGGAGAAGGACCAGGCCTCGAAGGACCGCCTGGCCGCCCTCGAGAAGGAAATTGCCGAGGTCAAAAGCCAGCGCGACGCCTTCAGCGCCCAATGGGAGGGCGAGAAGACTGCGCTGGGCGGCATTCAGAAGCTCCGCGAGGCCATCGAGATCGCCCGCAACGAAATGGAGAAGGCCCAGCGCCAGGGCGACCTGACGCGCGTGGCTGAGTTCAAGTACGGCACGCTGCCCGGCCTGGAGCGGCAACTCAAGGACCTCGATGCCAAGGTCGCCGACGCCGCGCGCGGACCCCGCCTGCTCCAGGAAGAAGTCACGCCCGACGAAGTCGCCGATGTCGTGTCACGCTGGACCGGCGTCCCGGTCGCGCGCCTGCTCGAAGGAGAGCGGGACAAGCTGCTGCGCCTCGATCAGATTCTGCATCAGCGGGTGATTGGCCAGGGCGAAGCCGTGCAGGCGGTGGCCGATGCCGTCATCCGCGCCCGGTCGGGACTGAAGGATCCGAAGCGGCCCATCGGCTCGTTCATCTTTCTGGGGCCGACGGGCGTGGGGAAGACCGAACTGGCCCGCGCGCTGGCCGAGTCGCTCTTCGACAGCGAGGAGAATGTCGTGCGTCTGGACATGAGCGAGTACATGGAGAAACACGCCGTGTCCCGCATGATCGGGGCCCCGCCGGGCTACGTCGGCTACGAGGAGGGCGGCCAATTGACTGAGGCCGTGCGTCGCCGGCCCTATTGCGTCGTGCTTTTCGACGAAATCGAAAAGGCTCACCACGACGTCTTCAACATGTTCCTGCAGATTCTCGATGACGGACGGCTCACCGACAGCCAGGGCCGCACCGTCGATTTCCGCAACACGATCATCATCATGACTTCGAACCTCGGCAGCCCGCTTCTCATCGAGAACGCGGGCGAGTCGGGCGAAATCCAGGAAGGCATCCGGCGCGAGGTCATGGCCGAACTCCGCCGCCATTTCCGCCCCGAGTTTCTCAACCGTGTCGACGACACCGTCCTGTTCAAGCCGCTCACCCTCGAGGACATCAAGAAGATCGTCGAACTCCAGCTTGCGCTCCTGCGGGCCCGGCTGGCGGATCGCCGCATCGAGCTGGATCTGAGCGACGCCGCCAAGGAACACCTCGCCCGCGAAGGGTACGACCCGGTGTATGGCGCGCGTCCGCTCAAACGTTTCCTGCAACGCGCGATCGAGACCCCGCTCTCCCGCCAGATCATCGCCGGCTCGATCGCCGATCGCAGCCGCGTGGGGGTCGAGTTCAAGAAAGGCGAGCTCGTCTTCGAGTCCAAGGCGGCCAGGGCTTAGGGTCTGTGCAAAAATTAATTCCGATTTTGCTGGAGGGGATTTGGCTCGCT
>DAOOQY010000246.1:0-6418 GCA_035389025.1 Verrucomicrobiota bacterium | reverse complement strand
CACCAGGCCGGCGTCCACCATGAGCCGGCCCACCTCCGCCACCCGCCGCACATTCTCGGCGCGATCTTCCTTGGTGAACCCGAGGTCCTTGTTGAGGCCCAGACGCAGATTGTCGCCGTCCAGAACGTAACTGTGCAGCCCCAGGCCGTGCAGCCGCTTCTCGAGCGCGTCGGCCAGGGTCGATTTGCCCGATCCGGACAACCCCGTGAGCCAGACCACCCTGGCGCGTTGGTGTTTCTGCGTGGCACGCACGGCCTTGGTGATGGCGTAGTGGTGCTCGGTGATGTTGGTGGCGCGGCGCAGGGCGTGGATGACCAGGCCCGCGCCGACTGTGTCGAGCGAGACGCGGTCGACGAGGATGAAATTGCCGGAGTTGCGGTTCTCGCCGTAGGGGGTGAGGGCGACGCGGACATCGGTAGCCACCTCGATCACGCCGATCTCGTTCATCTTGAGCGTCCGCGCGGATTCGTGATCGCCGTTCTGGATGTTCAACCGGTGGCGAATCGCCGTCACCGTGGCCGGAACCATCGTCGAGCCATTGAGCAGGTAATACGAGCGGCTGTGGATCAGTTCGCTTTCCCCGAGCCAAACGACATGCGCGGCGAAACGGTCGGCGGGGGGCGTGCAGCCGTCCACCCCCTCGACGACGTCGCCGCGTGTCGCATCGACATCCGGTTCGAGCACCATCGCGACCGCCTTGCTGGCAGGCGCATGGGCAATCTCCCCGTCGAACGTGGTCAGCCGCGCGATGCGGGCCTGGTTCCGACCCGGGAGAATCACCACCTCATCGCCGACGGCGAACGAGCCGTCGCTGACCGTGCCGGCCAAGCCGCGGAAGTTCTCCGCGCGCAGGATGAGTTGGACGCCCATCCGCGCTCGGCTCGAACCGGATTTCAGCGGGTGCCAGCTTTGAATGGCTTCGAGCAGGGTCGGTCCGGTGTGCCACGGCGTACGGTCGGACTTGGCAGTCACGTTGTCGCCGACGAGGGCGCTGACCGGTATGTACGCGATTCTGCCGATTTCCAGGCGCTCGACCGCGGGGCGGGTGTCGCGGCACACGGACTCGAAGACGGCCTGGTCGAAGTCGAGAGCATCGAGCTTGTTGACCGCCACGATGATCTGATCGACGCCCATGAGTTTGAGGATGGTCAGGTGGCGGAAGGTCTGGGGGCGAAGCGGGTGGGTGGCGTCCACCAGCATGACCGCGATGTCGGCCCGGGACGCCGCCACGGCCATGTTCCGCGTGTACTGCTCGTGTCCGGGCGCGTCGGCAATCAGGAGGCGCCGTCCGTCGGGCAGCGACATCGAGCGACAGGCGACATCGATGGTGATGCCCTGCTCGCGCTCGGCTTCGAGACCGTCGGTGAGAAGGCTGTAGTCGATTTCGCCATGTGCAATGAGGGAGCCCGCGCGCCGAACGCTGCGGGCGGCGGCCACGGTGTCGTGCGGCACGCTGTCCGTTTCGACCAACAGGCGCCCGATCAGTGTGCTCTTGCCGTCGTCGACACTGCCGCACGCAACCAATCGGATCACGGGACGCGAGTGCATCGTCAGAAGTAACCCTCGATCTTCTTCTTCTCCATCGAGTCCTCGCGCTCCCCGTCAATGAGGCGGGTGGCGCGCTCGCTCAACGTGACGCGCATGACCTCGTCGACCACCGCCTCGAGTGTCGCGGCATCGGACTCGACGCCCGCGGTCAGCGGGTAACACCCGAGGGTGCGGAAACGGATGCGGCGCAGTTCCGGCTGTTCCCCCGGGCGCAGCGGGTAGCGGTTGTCATCGACCATGATCAACTGGTGCCCGCGCCAGACAATCGGGCGCTCGCTGGCAAAGTAGAGCGGATTCACCGGAATCCTGTGCAGATGGATGTACTGCCAGACGTCGAGTTCCGTCCAATCCGAGAGGGGAAACACCCGCATCGTCTGGTCGGGCCGGAGGCGCGCATTGTAGGTGCGCCAGAGTTCGGGCCGCTGCTGGCGCGGATCCCACCGATGGCCGGCTTCGCGCACGCTGAAAACCCTCTCCTTCGCCCGGCTCCGCTCCTCATCCCGACGCGAGCCGCCGATCGCGGCGTCGAAACCGTGCCGGTCGAGCGCCTGGCGCAACGCGACCGTCTTCATGACGCGCGTGTACTCGGAGGCGCCCGTGTTGAAGGGAGTCACGCCTTCCCTGAGCCCCTCCGCATTGGTGTGCACAAGCAATCGGACGCCGTACCGGTCCGCCATCTGATCCCGAAACGCGATCATCTCGCGGAATTTCCAGGTCGTGTCGATGTGCAGCATCGGAAACGGAAGTCGCGCCGGGTGAAAGGCCTTGCGCGCCAGGTGAAGAAGCACCGACGAATCCTTGCCGATGGAGTAGAGGAGAACAGGGTTCTTGAAGGCCGCCGCGGTCTCTCGGAGAATCTCAATCGATTCGCTTTCGAGAGCTTCAAGAATCTCGGGTGTGCTCTTCACTCGGAACGTTCGACCGACCTGCTGGGAGTTGCTCGACGCCTGCCGCCCGACAATGCCCGCCCCCAAAGGTGCGTTCAAGAAAAATGGGCTCAACGCGGGTTTATGGGGTCCCTTGGGAGTCCCCTTTTGCCGTGCATCGCCTTGGATTCGTGTCATTCGCGTCATTCGTGGTCCAGTTCCTGGGGGGGAAAGGAGAACCACGAATCACACGAATCACACGAATGGCAGAGCTGGACCATTGCGTCCGGGTGACGGGGATTGGACGCGCCAGACGGTCGGGGCAAGTGTGAACATCCGTTTTGCGCGCGCCCGCGGCTGCATCGGCAATTCTCGTTTTGAGAACGCTCGGAGCGCCGGGTCAGGGGACCCGATCAACCGCTGCATTCTCCGGTGCTGTAGGCCCGGTGCCCTCACCCGGCGCCAAGGTCCTCCACGCAAAGTGAGAACCGCCGGCTCGAACTTGAATGCCCGATCCTGTCAGGCTACGCTGTGGTTGCGTGGAAAAAAGAGACGCCTCTTGGTTGGGTGTCGACTGTCCACGGACCCGAACCGTCTCAATTGGAAAGGAATGACTCATGATGAAGTGGCTTCCGTTTGCCGTATGCGCCCTGGCCCTGCAGGCCGATTCGATTCCGGCGCAAGCCCCCCAGGCCGGCCTGACGGACAAACTCAAGGTCTTCGAGCCCATGTGCGGCAAGACGTATCGGGGAGAATTCGCCAGTTCGACACCGGAAAAGCCGCTGTTCGACGTCTCGAAATGGGAGCGGGCCATGAACGGCCAGGCGGTGCGCGTGCTGCACTCCGTGAACAATGGCGAGTACGGCGGCGAGACGATCCTGATGTGGGACCCGAGCGCCGAGAAAGTGCGCTTCTGGTATTTCACCACGGCCGGCTTCTTCACGACGGGCACGATGGAGGTCAGCCGGAACCGCTGGACCTCGATGGAAAAAGTGACCGGCAACGCGAACAATATCACCGAGGTGCGCTCGACATCGGAATTCAGAGCCGATGGCACGTTTGTCGCCAAATCGGAGTATTTTCGCGACGGCCAATGGCTGCCGGGTCACGAGATTTCGTATGTCGAGTCACCCCGGAGCGAGGTGAAGTTCAAGTAGACTGGACCGACCCCGATGCTGCCAAACTGCAGCGGGGGTCCCTTGCGAACAGCCTCATTCGCAGCCCGCCAGCGCATGCCTGAATGGCAAGCGCTCACGGCCAGGAACAGGCCTCGCAGGTCCGCGGCAGAGCCCCGCTAAGGATAGGCCAGGCGATAGAACCTGCGGTCTGCGTCGGGCGTGATCCGGACCACGCTCTCGCCCGCCTCCGTCCACACGGGGCTGGCGACGGTGTTCGTGATTGGGGCGTCGACACGGTCGCTCCAGTACAGCTTGAATCCCTGGGTTGTCGCCCCTGCCGGCCATGAGAGGCGCGCGGCGCCCGACGGCTCGACGGCGACGGCAAGCCGCAGTGCAGCCGCCACCTGCACGTTCACCGCCACAACCGCATCGCCGCCCAGGCCGTCTGTCAGGGTCACGTTGAACCGGTCGGCGCCGGCGAATCCCGGCGCGTTCGAATAGACGAGCGTGGCGTCGACTTGCGTGATCTCCGCCGGGCTCGAGGTGTTCTCGCCGGTCCAATCGAAGCCCGCGAGCGAGATCGGGTCGCCATCGGGATCGCTGGCCTTCTGGACCAGGGTCGAGAGCGACAGGAGCAAGGGCGCGCCGGCGAATCCGTTGAGATCGTGGCTGGCCGGGACAATCGGCTGGTTGTCGGGCACCACCGTCAACCGTGCCGTCTGGCTCGTCAGTGAGGCGCCGTCGTTGCTCACCGTGACCTTGAAGTCGGTCGGCTGGGCGCCGCTTGCGACTGGACGGTAGCTGAGGGTGCGGGCGGTGGCGCCGGGGATCGCCGCGTTATCGCCGAACCACTGGTAGCTCAGGGGCGGGCGACCTTGGGCCAAGCAGGCGAATGTGACACGTCCGCCTTCGCGCACGGTCTGGTTCGAGGGCTGGCTGACGATCGAAAGCGCTGAAGCCAGGGCAGGCCCCACACCGCGGATCGAGACGACCCGGAGCGCGTTGCCTCCGGGCGCATTCGGCACGGTTGTGGCGTTGTCCACCACGAAATCCAATGTGTTCAATCCGGGCACAAAACCGTCCGTCAGCTCGAACGCGAACAAGTTGCGGTGCGGACCGGGGAAGCCCGGAGTGAGGTTCGCCACACCGGTGGGCTGGCCGTTGAGGACAACGCTGAGCGATCCGCCCGTCAGCACGGAAGCGGAGAGGGACGATCCCGCGGGCTCGGCCGAGTCGAGGACGAACGTGGTGCGGTACGTGTACACGCCGCGCACTCCACCCAGGGTTGGCGCAGGCGAAATCCACTTGGACTTCTCGTCATTGGCGCTGTAATCCGCGGTGTCCGCCGGAACGATCGTGTCGGGGCCCAGGTAGGCCGGGTCCGCGCTCGACCAGATCGTGTAATGCGGGTCGATCTCGTTCTCGATCAGGAGCCCGCGCGCATCGTTCAAACCGGTCGGGAACAGGCCGCTGAAGATGGCGCCCACCCTGATCTGTGCCGCGCTGCTCGTGGACTGGCCGTAGGGATTTGTGACTACGAACCGGTAGTCCCCTTCGGTGGCAAACGTCACGGGCAGCGAGAGTGTGTCGGAGGTCTCGCCGGGAATGTCGGTGAATGTCTCGCCGCTGCCCTTCTGCCAGCGATAGGAAAGAGGCGTGGAACCGCTGGCATGCGCGACGATCGTCAGCGTTTCCCCAACGCCCAGGAACTGGTTCTCTGGCTCCGGATCGATCGATGGCGGGATTTCCTGGATCGCGGGGTCGAACACCATGTCCACGGCCGTGCGGGCGACATCGCTGATGCGGACCTCGTCCACCAGGCCCAGCAGGCCCTCGCCGCTGGTGTTGCGGTTCTCGTTGCCGACCGTGAGGACGGCTTCGCCCGAGAGGTCCACGGTGGAAACATAGTGGACTTCGAGCACATTCGCCTGGGTGCGTGCGCTGTCCAGCTTCGTCCAGTAGAATGTGATCACGCCCGCGCCGTCATAGGTCAGGGCCACATGAAACCATTGGTTCGGCACGAAGGCGTCCGGGCCGGTCGTGGGCAGTGTTGTCTTCGGGTTCACCCCCGAGACGGCGATGTTGTTGAACTCGAGCTGGCCGGTCGTATTGAGCCTGAATTGGAACGGACGGCTGGTCGCGCCCGCGCTGTTGTCCATCGCGATGATCTCGCGGTTGGCGCCCGTGAGGCTCGGGAAGTTGACCAGCGCTTCGAGCGTGAACTCGCCGTAAAGGCCCGTGAGTGTCGACCCCGAAACCCGGTCCTCACCCAGCGCGCTTCCGCTCGTGTCCAGGTCCGCCACGCCGTTCCCATTCGCGTCCATGAATAGCGCCATGCTATTCGAATGGCTCAGGTTGGCGCATGTCCCAAAAGCATAGCCCAGCCCCGACGCCCCAGGCGCACCCAGCATCCCCGGCGTCGGCTGCCGCGGCGTCGCGGCCGACGGGTTGGCCGTCGCAATGAACGCCGGCGCCCCGGCCACCGCGTTGGCGGCGATGCCGCTCTCGGTGGCGTCATCGAGATGCAACAGCAGTTTGGTGTTCGCGTCAGGCGTGTAAGGCGCCCGAATCGATGCGAGGCTGGACGGCGCCGCGGCGACCAGCATGGCGGCGGCAACCCCCAGCCAGAGGGGCCCCGGACTGTGTTGAGTTGGCTTTGTGTTCATAATCGATAGTCGATCACTCGAGAAGGGCCGCCCGGCTTCCGCCGGATCGAGGCCAAGGCCCCAACCCTGCCGCGGAATCCCGAGAGCCCTGAATTCGTGTGCGTGTGTGGACGGAAGATAGACTGACAGGCATGTCCATGACAAGCCCGCCGTGCGGGGGGGCAACAGTTCTGCCCATGAACCTCGTAGCCGCGGACGTCAGTCCGCGCCATCTCGCTCC
>DAOOQY010000245.1:0-6433 GCA_035389025.1 Verrucomicrobiota bacterium | reverse complement strand
ACGGCGTGTGTCGGCGACGGGGCCGTCGCCGCTCCACTTGATGAATTGGCCCTGGCTGTCAGTTGTGGCCCAATTCGGTTGCGGCTCTGCCGCGCTGGGCAATATGCGGGTCAGCCGGAGGCCGGGTGGGCCTGTGTGCAGGAGTTGTCGCTCAGAGCTTTTACCAGCAAAGGGGCCAGGCAACATGCCGCCTGGCCCAGAACCCGCCGAAATCTGAGCAGTTCGAGCGCTTTGCCGGGGTGTCGGACCAGTTCGGCCGCCAATCTGGCATAACTGAGTTCGAAGTTCGGGCCCGAGAGACGGTTGAAGTCCAGAGGCAGGTCCTCGTCGGCAGCGTCTGAAATCACCCGGACCGTCGCGCTGGGCACGCCTCTCTCCCGGCAGATTGCCCGGATCACGCCGGACTCCATCTCGACTGCGTCTGCCCCTGTCTGCTGCCAGAGCGCGGCCTTTTCAACAGCGGTTACGACAATACGATCGGAACAGACAAAGCGTCCGTGAATGGCTCCGGCCTCGATCAGGGCGGATTCGAGAGGGAAGCCGTCATCGACGGAGCAGAGCACTGTGCCGCGCGGGAGGCTGGGGTCGAGCCCGCCCGCAAAGCCGCAGCTCAAGACGAGCGTCGGGCGGCTCTTTTCCAGGGCCAGAAGCGCCGCCTCACGCGCCTTGCGCGCTCCGATGCCGGTGATTTCGACGCGCAGACCAGGCATCCCACGCGTCGCCCGAAGGAAGGGTTTGGCTTCCTCGGCGACAGCAAACAAGCAGAGCCGTTGGCCCACAGTGTTCATCATCGCGCTTGGCGGCTCTGGGCCAGGACACGGAAGGCGTGTCCGAGGTGCTCGGGGTGGACCAGCGTCTTCAACTGGCGCCGCCGGCCGGGCGTCCAGTCCCCAAACCGCCCCGACTGACGCTCGATTTCGCCAACCACACGGACCAGGAAACTGCCCTGACTCTCGAAATGCTCGGTCTTCAAGCCGGCGGCTTCCCCGGCGGCGCGAATGGCCGAGAAATTGACGTGCGCGGTCAGGTCGTGTTCGCCGGGCCGATCGAGAACGGCATTCGAGACCTGGTGGTTGTGATAGGCCCGCAGGGTGCCTTGGCTTCGGGATGGCGAGAGAAGTTCCTCGAACGTCAGACCGTAATCGAACGTGAGCAACCAGCCGCGGCGCAGACGCGCCGCCGCATTGCGCCACCAGGTCAACGCCGCCGGACAGGTTTCGACAATGAATCCGTCCGGCAACACCGCCAGCAGGCTGGCATCCAACGGAAAGAACTCGTTCAGGTCCGACAACCCTACAGGGCTGCTGTCCGGGCCTGTCGATTGGGGCCGATCCAGCCGCACCCAGGCAAACCCATCCCCGGTTCTGCCAACGCCCCACTCGCGCCAGTTCATGGCCGCGGCGTCCCAAACCCACCGCCGGGCGGGCATGGCGTCCAGCAACTCGTTGGCGAAGATGACGCCCTGGACGCCACAGGCGGGCAGACGATCCCAGTCACTTGCCCAACGAACGGAGTTGGCGCATGGCCCGAGTGTCTCCTTCTGCCAGGCGCGCCGCGCGATCGACGGTTCCAGAATCCAGTACTCGATTTGGCCGCGCCCGCCCTCGCGTCGGTTGAACCAGTCGACAATATCCCTGGCCAACCGGCCGTCGTGCGCCCCGCTTTCAACGATCTGGAGGGGGCCATCATCGAGTCCTGCACCCCATTGCGCGAACGCGAAGGCCAACAACTCGCCGAAAAGGCCGCCGGCGCTCACGCTTGTGTAGTAGTCCCCCTGCCGTCCGACCGGGGATCGCCTTTCATAGTAGCCGAACTCCGGATGATACAACGCCAGCTCCATGAACCGCGCGAAACTGATCGGCCCGCCGGCTTCGATCTCCGCGTGAATCAGACCCGCCAGCCCGGACATTTCGCAGCCCGGCGGGTTTTGCTTCTGGTTCGTTCTGGCGGACTTCACGGGCGCACGCTGGTGTGGTTTCTGACAATTGGCTCGTGTCTCCTTGTGCCCAAGGCGGCCTGGGGGGCGGAGCACCAGCCAATTGTCAGACACCACGCTACCCGGAAGGATTCGCGATCGGCAAGGCGCATCGCCGACAGCAGGGGTTCTTTCCATGAACCGAACCTTGGAGGGGGGCGCGGCTCGTCCCCCGCCGAAGAGTGTTTCTGAAGGAGTTTGAGGCGACGAGGCCGTCGCCGCTCCGCACCGGTTCATGGTCTCCGTGCGCATTAAGCTGTTGAATGTCAATGCTGCCCATGAACCACGCAGCCGTCCCGCGGCGCGCATACGCGTCAACCTCGATTAGCCGAGAGTGCGGTGGTCCGTGCAGGAACGCATCTCGAGTCTGCTCGCGAATTCTGCTTGCTGTGCCGGAGGCTGTGGGTCTAAATCGCCTCCACGGTTTTTTGCCAGGGCCCACGGAATGTGGACTTACGAACCCCGCCAGGGCCGGAAGGCAGCAACGGCAGTCTGCTCTGCATCTGCCGTGGTTACCCTGGCATTTTCATTTCAGCGCGGCGCAAGTGGATTCCGGCAGACAGGCGCGTGGGGGAAGTGTCCGCGGATTGCCCTTAGCGCGAGGCATTCGAATGAGCTACCAGGTCATAGCCCGTAAGTACCGTCCGCAGCGGTTTGCGGATGTTGTGGGGCAGGAGCATGTCACGCAGACGCTCGCCAATGCGGTTCGGCAGAACCGGATCGCGCATGCGTATTTGTTCTGCGGGCCGCGCGGCACGGGCAAGACCACCATCGCCCGCATTTTCGCCAAGTGCCTCAACTGCACGAACGGGCCGTCCGTTGACTTTGCGGATGAGGATTCGAAGTGCATCGAGATCGCCGAGGGACGTTCGATCGACGTGCTCGAGATTGACGGGGCCAGCAACAACGGGGTGGAACAGGTGCGCGAACTTCGCGAGACGGTCAAGTACGCCCCGGCCTCGTCCACATTCAAGATTTACATCATCGACGAGGTGCACATGCTCTCGGCCGCGGCGTTCAACGCCCTGCTCAAGACCCTCGAAGAGCCGCCGGCGCACGTGAAGTTCATGTTCGCCACCACGGACCCGCAGAAGGTCCTCCCGACGATCCTGTCACGATGCCAGCGATTCGATCTGCGCCGCATTCCCACCGCCCTGATTGTTCGTCATCTCGAGACAATCGCCCGCGCCGAAGGCGTGCAGATCGAGGGTGCGGCCCTCTACGCCATCGCGCGCGGCGCCGATGGCGGGATGCGCGATGCGGAGTCGACGCTCGATCAGTTGATCAGTTTTTGCGGCAACAGCATCGGGGAGGCGGATGTGCTTACGATGTTCGGTCTGACAGCCCAGGCCCAGATTCTGGCCCTGGCCAATGCCATGCTCGGCGGACAGGCCGATGTCGTGTTGCGCGAACTCGATGCGCTGGCCCAGGCCGGCAAGGATTTGGGCCGTTTGCTGACCGACCTTCTGGGCCATTTCCGCAACTTGCTGGTCTACCAGGTCTCGCGCGGGGACCTCGATCTGTTGGAAGTGTCGGAGGCCGAGGCCGCGGCCCTCAAGGAGCAGGCACCCCGGATTGACACCGAGCCGCTCACACGCATGCTCGAAACCCTGACCGACACCGAGGCGCGGCTCGGCGATGCGGTGTCCAAGAAGATCGCCCTCGAAGTGGCTCTGCTCAAAACCATCCAGGCCCGGTCCGCTTTGAGCCTCGATGCAGTCCTCCAGCGCCTCAACCAACTGCGTCAGGAAAGCGCCCCTCCAGACGATTCTGCTCCGGTTGGACGTGCGGAAACAACCGCTCCGTCTCGAGCCGATGTTGCAAGTCCCGCCCTGGAGTCGATTGCCGCCCCCGCGGCATCGCGCGCGTCTGCGTTGTCGGCCAATGACGACGCGCCGCCGGATTCGGCGCCGGCTGGCGATGACGTTGCGCGGCCGGCGCCTGCCGGCGACGATCTCGAGACGCTCTGGAACCGCCTTCTCGAGGCGGTTGGGCGCGTGAGCCCCTTTACTCGCAGTTATCTGCTCAAGGCCTTCCCGGCCTCGTTCGAAGGGCGGACCCTGGTGATCGGTTTCGACCCCGAGTTCGCCGATTACCTGCCTCTTGTGGACAACGCAAGGAACCAGGCGCTCCTGCAAACCAAGCTCCGCGAGATGGGCCTGGCAGAGGCTCAGGTGCGTTTTGCCAAGCTCAGCGCACCCCCTGCCCAAACACGCAAATCGCCTCCCGCGGCGCCCGAGCCCGCGCTTGCGGCTCCCACCGAATCCCCTGCGCCTCTTGCCGCTCCCAAGGCGCCCGGCGCGCAGCCCAAAGCCCAGGAGACCAAACCCGCACGACGGGAGGCATCCGAATTCAAGGACGATCCGCTCATCAAACAGGCGCTCGAGATTTTCAGAGGACAGATTGTCGAAGTCCGGGCCTGAGACCCACTCCCCTTATATGGCAAACATTGGCAAACTCATGAAACAGGCCGCCCGCCTGCAGCAGCAGATGGAGGCGACTCAAGGCCAACTGGCCGCGCAGACCGTCGAGGCGACGAGCGGCGGCGGCGTGGTCAAGGCCGTTGCGCGCTGCGACGGGACGTTGGTCTCGATCAAGATCGATCCCCAGGCGGTGAACCCTGCCGATGCCACCCTGCTCGAGGATTTGGTGTTGACCGCCGCGAACAGCGCCCTGGCGCGCGCCAAGGAGATCGCGAACGCCGAGATGGCCAAGATCACCAGCGGCTTGAGCATGCCGGGGCTGATGTAGTCCGGGATTGTGTTTGCATCCGATCGAGGATTCTGGGATGTCGCACCTGCCCGGCCCCATGGTTGAGCTGGTTGCGGCGCTGGGCAGGCTGCCGGGGATCGGCCCGCGCAGCGCCGAGCGCCTCGCCATCCACCTGGTGCAGGCCGATGCGCGCCAGGTGCGCGATTTGGCTCAGACTCTCGTCACAGCAAGCGAACGCGTCCGCCCCTGCGAACGTTGCGGCGGGTTCACCGAACATCAGCCGTGCCGCGTCTGCGCCGACCCCGCTCGAGACGGCTCGTTGCTCTGCCTGGTCGAGAGGCCGGTCGACATCCTCCTGTTCGAGAAGGCGGGCAGCTATCGCGGACTCTACCACGTGCTCGGCGGCAAGCTCTCCCCGCTCCAAGGCATCGAGCCGGAGGATTTGTCGATTCCCGCACTCGAAAAACGGCTCGGGATCGAGCCGATCCGCGAGGTGATTCTCGCGTTGCCCACGGACGTCGAGGGCGACGCGACCAGTTCCTATCTGGCCCGACGCCTGGCGGGGCGATCCGTTCGAATCTCGAGGCTTGCCCACGGCCTGCCGGTCGGGAGCGCCCTCGAGTACGCGGATGAACTGACCCTGAGCCGGGCCCTGGAAGGCCGCCGTGCCGTGCCGGGCACTGAATCGGACCCCGGACAGCGCCATGACTGACTCGAAGCCCAAGGCGGTGATCTTTGACCTGGGCAAGGTGCTCCTGGACTTTGACTACGGGATCGCAATCCGCCGACTGGCGCCCAATGTCCAAATCCCGATCGACCAGATTCACGCCCTCATCAATCAGTCGGGACTGCTCCATGATTACGAGAGCGGGGCCATCGGCACCGACCAGTTTTTCGCGCGCGTCCAGGCGGCTTCAGGCTACCGGGGCACGCTCGATGAGTTCGGAGCGGCCTTCGCGGACATCTTCGTTGCGATCGAGCCGATGATCGCCTTGCACGCGCAGTTGCGTCGACTCGGGGTTCCCACCTACATTCTCTCGAACACGAACGAGCTGGCCATCCGCCATGTCATTTGCCACTACCCGTTCTTCAGCCGGTTCGATGGCTACGTGCTCTCCTACGAACACCGGGTCATGAAGCCGGCGCCCGAAATCTACGCCATTGCCGAGGCGCTGGCCCGCCACCGAGGCCCCGACCTCCTCTACCTCGATGACTGGCCCGAGAATGTCGAGGCGGCGCGACGCCGGGGCTGGCGCGCCGTGCTGCACCAGACACCCGAACAATCGCGGGCCGCGGTCGCTGCCGCCGGATTGCTCGACGCGAATGCGGCGCTCTGACGACGCTTGACACGAACGGCTCCGCATTGCCACGCCCCCATGATTGCCGCCCAATCGGAGCTCCCCCCGAGTCCGCCCCTGGCCTGCATCCGAGCCCACTCGGAAAAGCAGGCAATGGATTGGAGCCTGGTCCTGGCCAGCCAGGGCATCGAAGCCGTCATCGAACGCCATCCGGATACCGGCGTGTGGAGGCTTTGGGTGGCGCCCGAAGAACACGAGCGCGCGGTGGGATCGATCCGGTTGTATCGACTCGAGAACCGCGGATGGGCCTGGCAGCGCCGGCTGGCCTGGCCCGGCGTTCTGTTTCACTGGGGCGCCCTCCTGTGGTGCTGGATTCTGATTCTGATCCATTGGCTCGATCAGGCGGTCGGCTACCGCTTCGAGTCCATCGGCGCCATGAGCAGCCAGG
>DAOOQY010000244.1:0-6437 GCA_035389025.1 Verrucomicrobiota bacterium | reverse complement strand
GACACACGCCGTCTTCACTTGACATGGCGGGGGACGAGCCGTCCCCACTCCGACCCTTTCGACTTCATGAATTGGCGCGGTCGGCTTGTGTGCTCCAACAGATTTTGGCTGTGCGAAGTTGGCCGGGATGGTATGGTGCGCCCCGACAAACCGATTTGACCTATGAAATGCGCCTTGTCCCGCCGCCAATTCCTCAAAGCAACCGCTGTCGCCAGCGCAGCCACCACCTGGCAATTGACACCTGCCCATGTGCTGGGCGGGACAGGTTCCGCCGCTCCGTCCGAGCGCGTGACCCTGGGTGTCATCGGACTTGGCATCCAGGGCACCGGCGACATGCGGGCATTTCTTGGGATTCCGGAGGTGAAGGTGGTTGCCGTGTGCGACGTGCATGCGGCCCAACGCGCCGCAGGCAAGCAGATCGTCGACGCGTTCTACGGGAACTCGGATTGCGCGGCCTACAATGATTTTCGCGAACTCATCGCGCGGAAGGACATCGACGCCGTGCAGATCACAGCCCCCGATCACTGGCATCCGCTCATCGCCATCGAGGCCGCCCGGCACGGCAAGCACATGTACCAGGAAAAGCCGATGGGCTGGAGTGTCCGCGCGGCGCACGCCGTCGAACGGGCCGTGCGCGACAGCGGGGTGGTGTTCCAGTTCGGCACGCAGCAACGATCCGATGGCCGCTTCCGATTGGCGTGCGAGTTGGTGCGCAACGGCCGGATCGGCCGATTGCAGACCATCCTGGTGGGAGTCCCCGGCAGCGTGTCGTCCTGTCCCATCCAGCCGGTCGAGCCTGTGCCGAAGGAACTCGACTACGATCTCTGGCTGGGCCCGGCCCCAATGGCGCCCTACTGTTATCAGCGCTGCCGCCCGTACACGCAAAAGGACGGTTGGAGCGTCTGGTACAGCATCTCGGACTACTGCATGGGGATGATTGGCAACTGGGGCGTCCATCATCTGGACATCGCGCAATGGGCCAATGCCAGCGAACTGAGCGGCCCCGTGGAAATCGAAGGCACCGCCGAGTTCCCGAAGGGCCTGCTGACCGATTGCGCTGTGAGTTGGCAGGTCGAGAACCGCTACGCCAACGGCGTCACGCTCATTCACATGGACAATGCGACCAGCGGCAAACACCCTCTTCAAAAGGGCGGTCATGGACACGGCGTCATGCTCATCGGCACCGAAGGCTGGGTGCATGTCGACCGCGAGAAGCTCGATGCGCACCCCGCTGCCCTGATCGAGAGCAAGATCGGCCCCGACGAAATCCACCTTTTCAAGAGCGACAACCATGGCGCGAATTTCATCGGCGCCGTGAAAGGCCGGAACAAGCCGGCCGCGCCCATCGATGTGGCTGTGCGAACGGACACGCTCTGCAACCTGCAACTCATCGCCGCCACTTTGCGGCGCAAGCTGCGGTGGAATCCGGAGGCCGAGCAATTCTCCGACGACCCCGCCGCCAACGCCATGCTCGACCGCCCGATGCGCGCGCCCTGGACGCTCCAGAATCCTTGACCGGCGAAACTTGTTGCAGACAAGTCAAGTTTCTGTGCTGCGTTCAACGGGTCAAGGATTCTACCGAGCCAGGCGCAGGAGAGAAGGGCGGGGAAACACGGCGACTCCTCATGGGATGAGGAGAGCGGGTCAGACGGTGACAAAGGGTAGAGCCGAGATGGACGTTCGTTCTTTCCCCGGTGCTTGCCTTCCACGACGCAAGTGAAGTCTCCCATTTGGCCGTGCTGTGGGCATTGCCTGGGAGCGGGGAAACGGTTAGGTTCTGATCTGGCGCGGGCAATCGAGCGCCATGCTATGGCACTTCCATCCAAACCGAGACGAACGCGGATCGAGCAGGCTCTCGGCATCACGGTGCTTGTCTTTCTGTTGATCGGCGGGTTCGTGGTGATGAAGCCGTTCCTGTCCGCCGCCATGTGGGCGGTCGTGCTCTGCTTCTCGCTTTGGCCGCTGCATCGCCGACTGGTCTCGTGGCTTGGAAACCGCCGCACCCTGGCTGCGGCCCTCACGACCTCGGCGATCACACTGGTGCTCGTCGTTCCTTTCGTCGTCCTCGGCTTCAGGCTTGCCGACGACGCGCGCGCTTTGGGCGTGGCCACCCGCAAATGGCTCGAGGCCGGACCGCCCGCCCCCCCGGCTTGGATGGACAAAGTCCCCATCGTGGGGGGCCAGGCGAAGGCCTACTGGATCGAATTCGCCGATGACGCCGCCCGCTGGCTCCAGGAATTGAGACGGGCGGCCGAGGAGGAGATGGCACCGGCGGACGCCGCGGAAGCCCCGCAGGTCGCGCCAGCGGCCGAGGTTGCTCCCGCGCGGGCTGCTCCCTTGACCGACGTCGGCGAATCGCGGCTGGTCAACGTGCTGAAGCGGGTCATCGGCTGGGCCCGCTCCTGGGTCCCGCGCGTGGGATTGGCCATCGGACGCGGCATCCTGGAGGTCGCCCTCAGCGTGTTCATCGCCTTCTTCATCTTCCGCGATGGAGCCGCTGTTGCGGAGCGGCTCACGACCGGCGTGATCCGGATTGCCGGCGACCGCGGCAAACGTTTGCTCGAAGTGGCGGGTCAGACGGTGCGCGGCGTGGTGTACGGAATCCTCGGCACGGCGCTTGCCCAGGGCGGGGTGGCGGGGATCGGTTTCTGGATTGCCGGCGTTCCGGGCGCGGCCCTGCTTGCGTTGCTGACGTGCTTCCTCTCCTTTATACCAGTGGGACCGCCGATGGTCTGGATTCCGGCGGTGATTTGGCTCTTCAGTCAGGGTTCGATCGGCTGGGCCATTTTCATGCTGATCTGGGGCCTGGGTGTCAGCAGTGTGGACAACGTCATCAAACCGTGGCTGATCAGCCAGGGCAGCGCCATGCCCTTCATCCTGATCTTCTTTGGCGTTCTGGGCGGCGCGCTGGGCTTTGGAGTCATCGGTGTGTTTCTGGGTCCGACGCTGTTTGCGCTCCTCTACCGACTCGTCGAGGAGTGGTCGGCTGCCCGTCCGGGCGGCATCCCCGTGCCCGAGCCGCCCATCGATGAGGCGGAAGCGAGCGCATGAGCGCGGACACGTCTCCCTTGGCCGATCAGAACATGCGGTCGAGGTCGTGCTCTTGCCGGGGGCGGCGCCAGTAGCTTGCGGCTCGCCTCTGGCGCCGCAGTTGCAGCGGATCGTGTCCGCTCCATCGGAGCACCAGACCCAACGGGGTGACGGCGAGGAAGAAGACGAGGCTCAGGGCGATCCAGCCCAGGACACGGCTTGCATGAAATCCGGCGGTCATTCCGGCGCGGTAGAATCCGCGAAACCAGGTTGGGCGCCACAGGGCAAGGAGAGCCAGAACCAGCAGGACGCCCAGCCAGAGCAGGAGGCCGGCAGCGGGCACAACGCGCTTCCACCACAGGAGCAGCCCGAGGAGAGCCGGGGCGGGCAAGGCAGTCAGGGCGAAGCGTCGCCACTGGCGGGGATTCTCCTGGAGAACGAGTTTCACGCGGGCGTCGAGGGTCAATCCGGTTGCAGCGGGGCGCGCCGTGCGATCTGGCGGGAGGGCTGGGCAGCGCGTTCGAGCACAAAACTGCCGATCGCCAACGCATCCATCTCGGTGTTGACGAAACAGCGATAGGCGTCGTCGGGGGTGCAGACGACCGGTTCGCCTCGAACGTTGAACGACGTGTTGACGAGAACGGCGCAGCCCGTTGCGGCGCGCCAACATCGCAGGAGATCGTAGAGCCGGGGGTTTTGCCTCTGACTGACCGTTTGGATGCGGGCCGAGTAGTCGACGTGCGTGACGGCCGGCAGTTCCGACCGCACCGCCGCCAGCCGGGCCAGCCCCTCGAGGCCGGCGTCAACGGGCCGGCGCAAGGCGGGTTGAATCGGCGCCACGAGCAGCATATAGGGGGACGCTGTATCGAGTTCGAAGTAATCGGCGGCGTTTTCGCGCAACACCACAGGGGCGAACGGGCGAAACGACTCGCGGAACTTGACCTTGAGATTCATCACCGACTGCATCCGGGGCGATCGCGGATCGCCCAGAATCGAGCGATTGCCCAGGGCCCGCGGTCCGAACTCCATGCGCCCCTGGAACCAGCCCACGACCTTCTCGGCGGCCAGCCACGCGACGACGCGCCGGAGCAGGGCATCCGAATCCAGGCGCTCGTACACGGCCCCGTGGACGCGCAGCGCGTCTTCGATTTCGTCGTCGGTGAACGAGGGGCCGAGCAGGGCCGACTGCATGGCATCCCCTTCCGAATCCTCGGCGGCAGGCAGGTTCCTGGGCCCCCGCCATCGGCTGTGCCAGGCCGCCAGCGCCGCCCCCAAGGCGCCTCCCGCATCGCCGGCTGCCGGCTGAATCCAGAGGCGTTCGAAGAGACGCTCGCGCAGGATGCGCCCGTTGGCGACGCAGTTGAGCGCCACGCCCCCCGCCAGGCAGAGGTGCGGCAGACCGGTCACCTCGCGCGCATGACGCGCCAGCCGCATCATGGCCTCTTCGGTCACGACTTGAATCGAGCGCGCGACATCGAGATGCCGGCGCTCGATCGGCCCCTCGGGCGGACGAGGCGGGCCGCCGAAGAGTTGGTGAAAGCGCTCATTCGTCATGGTCGTGCCGCGCAGGAAATCGAAGTAGTCCAGGTTCAGCCACACGGAGCCGTCCTCCTTGAGATCGATCAAGTCGCGCCGGATCGCGTTCTCGTACACCGGCTCGCCATACGGCGCCAGCCCCATCAGTTTGTACTCGCCCGAGTTGATGCGGAATCCGCAGTAGGACGTGAAGGCGGAGTAGAGCAGACCCAACGAATGGGGGAAGCGCAGTTCCTTGAGCAACTCGAGTTCCGTTCCGCGCCCCAATCCGATGGTCGTGGTGGCCCACTCACCCACACCGTCGCACGTGACAATCGCCGCTTCCCGGAACGGGCTGGGAAAGAAGGCGGCCGCGGCATGGGCCTGGTGGTGCTCTGTGAAAAGAATGGGCACCGACGACGGCAAGTCCGGGACCTGGTCCCGAATCGTCTTGCGCAGGTCGAGCTTCTCGGAAAACCAACTGGGCAGAATCCCGGCGAACGTGCGCCAGCCGGCCGGAGCGACGGCCAGGTAGCTCTCGAGCATCCGCGTGAACTTCAGGATCGGCTTGTCGTAAAAGACAACGGCATCGAGTTGGGACGGCTTGATCGCCCCGTGCCTGAGGCAGAACTCGAGCGCCTGCCTGGGGAATTGGGCGTCGTTCTTGACGCGCGAAAAGCGCTCCTCCTGCGCCGCGGCGACGATCACACCGTCGCGCAGCAAGCAGGCCGCCGAGTCGTGATAGTATGCCGAAAGACCGAGGATATGGACGGGGCCGGCCATGTTTGACGAGGCTGGCTCACATGAAGGGGTAAAGCGCCCAGGCGATGCCCGAACTGGTGCCGAAGATCAAAAGCGCCCCCACACCAAGCAGGAGCACCACCAGCGGCACCAGCCACCACTTCTTCTCCTGGCGCAGGAACACCAGGAATTCCTTCAAGAGCGCCCACATCGGAACGGGAGCTTAGCCGACGGATCGCCGCCCGGCAACTGCGTCATTCGGGCAGGCGGTAGCGGGCCCACCGGCCATGACCTTCGCAGACCAGGTGCCCCGTGGCGGTCAGCTTGTGGAGCAGGTAGTTCGTGTGGTTGCGGTCCCGGCCAAGGAGTACGCGCCCCTCGGCGTTCGAGATCGTTCCGTGTGACCGGACAAAGCTGAGGATGCGGACCTCCTCGTCCGTGATCGCCACCTGCCCCTCGGCAGCCTCCCGTTCGTCTTTGACCTGCGCGGGGACCTTGGACGATGACGGGCCTGGGCCGACACCGCCCTCGCAATCGGTCCGCGCATCAGGGCTGCGGTCTGCAGCCGGAGCCTCGGGCAAGCCGGCCTGGGGCGCTTCCGGTGCGGGCTGGACTGAGCCGCCGGGGGTCGATGGCGGCGGTCGGCGAGCCGGCCCGAAGAAATGGAGGTGTTCTTCGCCAACCTCGGCGCCCTCGCTTTCCATCAGGGCGCGTTCGAGGATGTTCTTGAGTTCGCGGACGTTGCCGGAGAAATCGTACGCATCGAGCGCCCTCAATGCCGCGTCCGAAATGCGAGGCGGGGCGAGGCTCATCTCGCGGGCGAAGAGTTGGACGAAATGGCGCGCCAGCAGAGGGATGTCGTCGCGGCGCTCGCGCAACGGCGGCATTTCGACCGTAAAGCGCGCGAGGCGGAAGTAGAGGTCGGCTCTGAACCGGCCCTTGGCGAGGCGGTCGTTGAAATCGGCATTGCTGGCGGCGACGATGGCGGCGTGGTGTTTGTAGAGGAGGCGATAATCCTTTCTCGTGCGGTAGACCACGCGCCACACCCCGCCCTGAAACTCCTTCATTGCTTCAAACAGGCTCTGGATCATGTGCAACCAGATGACATTGTGCGTGGCTCGGGCAATGCACAGGTGCAGGCCGGCGTCCAG
>DAOOQY010000243.1:0-6441 GCA_035389025.1 Verrucomicrobiota bacterium | reverse complement strand
CTGCTCCGAAACGACGGCGGCAATCGGCGCAACTGGCTCAAGGTGGTGCCCCTGCACAAAGACACCGCCATGGTCGCCCTGGGCAGCACTGTCACCGTCAAAGCACGCGGGATGGCCATGATCCAGCCCGTTGTGGGCGTGAACGGTTATCTCACCAGCAGCGACCCGCGTCCGCACTTCGGCCTGGGCAAGGCCGACCGCGCCGATTCGGTGGAGATTGTCTGGCCGGACGGGACGAAACAGGTTCTGGACAATGTGCGGGCGAACCAGGTATTGACCGTCAGGCAAGACCCGGCGCGATGACTCTCGAGGCATTCCTGAATACACCATGACAACCTGCTGGAATGGAATTGCCATGCTGGCGCTCGGCTTGGGCGCCTGGTCGGGGGCTGCGCTCGGAGCCTCGAAGGAGGCCGGCAAAGACCCGGTTTTCATCGGCGTCCAGGCGTGCGGGGCCTGCCACCAGGGGCGGGAGAGCGGACACCAATTCAGCAAGTGGCGCCTGAGCGCCCATGCCAAGGCCTATGCCTCCCTGGCCTTGCCCGAGTCCAAGGAGATCGTCCGCCTCAGCGGGATCACCCAGGAACCCCAGGCAGCCCGGATGTGCCTGGGCTGCCACGCCGCTGCCGGGGACGCTGAAGACTGGGAGAAGGCCGAGGGATTCCATATCGAGGACGGCCTGCAGTGCGAGGCGTGTCACGGGGCGGGAAGCGAGTACGCGCCCGAGGACATCATGCGGGACCGCGACAAGGCCATGATGCGCGGGCTGAAGATGCCGCAGAAGGACGATTGCATGATCTGCCATCGCGCCAAGGGCTCGCACGACGCCGTGCTGACCAAAAAGCCGTTTGACCTGGACGCCGCCTGGCAGGCCATCGCCCATCCGACGTCCAAAGGTCAGGATGCGACTCCGACAGACCAACCGGCCGCGGCGAAGGCAGCCAGCCCGTTCAAGCACACGGGTGTTATGGCGTGCGCCCGATGCCACTCGGGCCCGACGATGGGATTCCAGTTCAGCAAATGGCGCATGTCCAATCACGCCCGCTCCTACGCGTCCTTGGCGACACCCAGGGCACTCGAACTGGCGCGGGAGGCCGGCGTGAAGGGCGATCCGCAGCAGGCGGATCAATGCCTGAAGTGTCACACAACCGGGCACGGTCTCGCCGCAGAGAGCTTTATCGGCGGTTTCGATGAGCGCGACGGCGTCCAATGCGAAGCGTGCCACGGCCCGGGCAGCGATTATTCGCCCGAAGCGGTCATGCTCGACAAGGGCGCGGCGCGCGCCAACGGGCTGTGGGACGTGAGTGTCAAGACCTGCCAGCCGTGTCACGGCGACGCTCACGGGAAACCGTTCGATTACGAAAGCGCCCTCAAGAACATTGCGCACCCGACCGCGCCCCCTCAGGCGGTCGGGGTGGAAGAACCGGTTTACAAGAACCCGATGAATCTGGCACTGACACCCGACGGCAGGGAACTCTGGATCACGTGCGAGGCCGCCGGCTCCGTCATTGTCGTCGAGACCGCCACCCGCGTGAAGACGGCGGAAATCGCCGTCGGCGGCCAGCCAAACGACGTCTGCTTTTCCCCCGACGGCAAGCGCGCGTTTGTATCCAATCGGCTGGACGACAGCGTTTCCGTGCTCGACGTGGCGGCGCGCGCGCAGATCGCCACCGTCGAGGTGGGCGACGAACCGCATGGTGTGCTTGTGGATCGGCGTGGGCGGTTTCTCTACGTGCTCAACACGTCGATCGACAGCATTTCGGTGATCGACCTGGCCACCCTCCAGGAGATCAAACGGCTCAGCGCGTCCCGGTCCCCGTGGTCACTCGCCGAATCCCCGGACGGCCAGGCTATCATCGTGACGCATGCCCTGTCGCGGATTGTGCCTGATCGCACTCCGTCGATGAGCGAGGTGACGGTGATCGACCCCGAGCGGGCGGTGGTCCAGGACCGCCTGGTGATGCCCGCCGCGAACCTGCTGCAAGGCGTGGCCTGGCACCCGAGCGGCGAGTACGCCCTGATCACCCTGCTGCGGACCAAGAACCTGGTGCCCATGACGCGGATCAACCGGGGCTGGACGATTTCGAACGGGCTGGGTGTCCTGTGGCGAGACGGCACGACCGACCAGGTGCTTTTGGATCAGAGTCACGTGTGTTTTCCCGATCCCGCGGACGTCTGCATCACGCCCGACGGCCGGCTCGCGCTGGTCACCAGCAGCAGTCTGGATCGGGTGGCCGTGGTGGATTTGTCAAAGCTGGTGGGGATGCTCAAGGCCTCGAGTCCGACCGAGCGGGCGCGGGTCATTCCCAACCACCTCGGGAGGCCGGCCGAGTTTCTTGTCGCGCACCTTCCGGTGGGCACCTGTCCCAAGGGGATCGTCTGTTCGGCCGACGGATCGACGGCGTATGTGGCGAGCATGCTGGACGATTCGGTGACCGTGCTCGATCTGAGAACGCTGGAGGCCGCGGGCCGGATCGACTTGGGCGGCTCGAAGGAGTTGAGCAAGCGGCGACGCGGCGAGCGGCTGTTCCACAGTGCCGACATCACATTTCGGCGGCAGTTTTCGTGCAGCAGTTGCCACCCGGATGGGCACATCGACAACATTGTGTACGACATCGAGGATGACGGCATCGGGATGGGGCCCATCGACAACCGGACTTTGCGCGGGGTCAACGACATGGCGCCTTACAAGTGGAACGGCATCAACCCGAGCCTGAAGCGGCAGTGCGGCCCGCGTCTGGCGGTGTTCATCACGCGCATTCAGCCGTTCACGCCCGATCAATTGACCGATTTGCATTACTACCTGTGCAGCATCCCGCGTCCGCCCAACCGCTATCGCAAGCTGGGGCAGGACCTCACCGAGGCCCAGCGCCGCGGCAAGGCCATTTTCGAGCGCACGCGGAACAACGGCGGCGATTCCATCCCCGTCGGGAACCGCTGCAACACCTGCCATCCGCCCCCGCTCTACACCGATGGAAAGATCCACGATGTGGGCACCCGGTTTGCCTACGACCGCGACGGCAAGTTCGACGCGCCGCATCTGCACAACATCTACGATTCGGCGCCGTACCTCCACAATGGCATCGCGCCGACGCTCGAGGAGATTTGGACGAAATACAATGCGTACGACAAACACGGCGTGACCAACGACATGACCAAGGACCAATTGAACGACCTGGTCGAGTACTTGAAGACGCTCTAGCCCCCGCCCTCGCATGAACGCCGCCTCCGACTCCGGCTTCGCACGCCGGGAAACCATCGACCGCCGAAACGATTTGCACCTCGACCCCGACGCCTCGCGCGTTTGCAGGGTCGCGGGGCTGATGACCGACAATTGCGTGGCTGTTGGCGAATCCACCTGCCCCTGCGAGCAGGAGCACAAAGCGGCGCAGCAGGGGGCGGATAAGGCCTGTCCGTGCCCCGAATGGCTCACCAAAATCGCACGCGCTGGACACTGTCTTTGCCGGTTGTTCTTCACGCCTGAAGAATCCCGCGCCTGACCCACATCCGAGCTGCTTATGACGACACCAAGACCCCTGCTGTTGCTCGACCCATGCAGCGTTCTCGTCGCTGTCGCACTGCTGCCCGCCTGGGCCTGGGCGGCGGGCGACGACACCACCACCGCCGCCGGCGGCCCCGACCCCGGCCTGCCATACGTCTACACGAAGTGGGAACAGATCACGACCGAGAACGGATTGCCCAACGACCACATCTTCGCTGTCCGGGCCGACCCCAGGGGCGGCTGCGTCTGGATCGGCACCGAAGGCGGTCTGTCGCGTTATGACAAGAAGACGAAGGAGATCAGGAGCTGGACGGAGAAGGAAGGCTTGCCCTGGCGCGTGGTCACGGGGATTGATGTGAATCCCAAGACAGGTGAGGTGTGGCTTGGGCTGTTCGGGGGCGGCTTAACGCGGTTCAGCGCCGGACGTTTCGACCATTTCCACCAGCTTAACAGCGGGCTGGTGAACGACGTGGTGTACGCCGTCGCGGTGGATGTCGAGCGCGATCATGTCTGGTGCGCCACCACCGCCGGCGCCAGCCGCTACGACACCAAGAAGGACAAGTGGGACATCTACACCGAACAGAACGCCCCGATGGAGGAAATCTGGAACTACAACGTCTGCTACCGCGACGACAAGGTGCATCTGGCGGTGTGGGGCAGCGGGATACTCGAGTTTGACACCCTCAGGGAGCACTGGAAAATCTACACGGACCCGGATGGCGAGATGGAGATCGATCTCTATCGGGATGACGGTGTGCCCCACGTGATCACCACCGGCGCCAGCTACGCGGATGAGATTCTGTGGGTATCCACCTACTTCGGCTGCGCCCGATACGACGGGCGGCATTGGCGCGGCTATTTCGACCATGAATGCGGTCTGCCCAGCAACTTCAACAACAACCTCAAGGCCCGCAGCGGACAGGAATGTTGGTATTGCACCGACAAGGGCCTGGGCGCCTGCATGGACGCTGAGACTTGCACGTGGGTGACTTATGTCCCGGACGGCAAGAACCACGCGGGCAAGGCCATCATCAAGCGGGAGAACCAGGTGCTCAAAACCGTGGACACCGGCTACAACGTGCCGCAAGCCTTCATCATCTGCGTCGATTTCGACGGCCCCGACGTGTGGGTGGGCACATCGAAGGGCGTTGGACACGGCCTCGGGGAGGGTTACTACCCCCGGTTGCGCCCGGCTGATGCCGCCATGGCCCAGAAATGAGGCTTTGTTTCCGTGTCCCCCCATCTTCCGAAAGAACTGAACATGAACTCCGCCAGACTCAACCTCCGCCTGCCGCTGTTCGCCAAATCCGCCCTGCTGCTGGCGCTGTCGTTCGTCGTGGTTTCACCGCGGGCGGCGGACGCCTCCGGCAGTGAACCGGCCAAGACGATCGAGCGTCCCGGGGATCTGGATGTGCCCACGATCCTCGAGCGCATCAACCGGGCGGGGCCGTATGAGGCGCCCGATCTGCCACTCAAGACCAACCAGAACTACGCATCCTCCTCGGCGGACGTGGAGCCCTTCGGCGCGGTCAAGCCGTTCAAGGAGCATTTCCTCGTGCAGATGGAATACACCGGCTCGGGGCGCGCGACCCCCGAGCCAGAGCACTTGGAATCGGTGAGGATCGGCTTCCTCGGTCCCATTATGCAGACCGTGTCGGTGGCCACGGGCGGGGCCAGCCATGAGGAAGCGCTGGGCATCGCCATGCTGCGGGCCTGCCGCCTGGCCATCGAGGAGGCCAACGCCAAAGGCGGCTACCTCAAGCGCGGGATTCCCTTCGAGTTGTGCGTGCGCAATGACAACGCCCTCTGGGGCGCCTCCGGCAGCGAAGTGATCCACCTGGCCTACAAGGACAACGTCTGGGCAATCCTCGGCGGTGTGGACGGCGCCAACACGCACATTGCCATTCGCGTTGCGCTCAAGATCGAGATTCCCTGGATGACACCCGGCGACCTCGATCCGACCTACATCGAGACGAACATTCCCTGGGTCATGCGTTGCATTGGAGACGACCGCCAGCAGAACTACCTGCTCGTGGATTACCTGTTTCGCAAGTTGAACTACCAGCGCGTGGCGATTCTGCGTTCGAGCAACCGGTATGGCCGTTTCGGCGTGCGCGAAATCCGCGACGGGGCGCGCCGCCTGAACCGTCCGATTGTCATTGAGATGGCTCACAAGGTCGGGGCGACCGATTTCAGCATGCTGATCGATCGCATCGAAGCCTCCAAACCGGAGGCGATCGTCTATTGGGGCGACGCCGTGGACGCGGCGAACGCCCTGAACGCCATCCGGGGCCGCGGCGTGAAACTGCCGGTCTATTGCTGCGACCGGGCGGTGTCCGAGGAGTTTTTGAAGCGCGCAGGCCCCAACGCCGAGGGGATCATCTGCACCTATCCCTGGAATCCTGACCGTCAGGACCCCAAGCTCGAGGCCTTCAAAGAAGCCTTCAAGCAACGCTGGGGTGTTGGGCCTGACACCTATGCCGCGCACGCCTACGACGGCATGAACATGCTGATCTGGGGCATCCAGACTGCCGGCCTCAACCGCGCCAAAATCCGAGATGTGCTGGCCTACCGCCCCGATCCCTTCCCCGGCGTGACCGGCGACATTCCATTGAGTTCAGCGCTCGACGACGCCGGCGAAGTCTTCTTGACCCGGCGTGAAAACGGCCAATGGAAATACTATTCACGTGCCGACTGGGACATTCCCCGCGGGAAGGTCATCGACACCATGCGCGTCGAGCGGGAGCAGGCTAGCGCGCATTTCTCACCTACTTCTGAAGAATGCGGAGCCGATGTCATCGGAAGGTCCACTCATGCGCGCTAGCAAAGCAAAACCGCGCCGGGCTGGAGTGTGGGACGAAGGCGACAGAGCGTCGGTTTGCGACTACGCTGTCCTGCGCGACCAGACCCTGATTTTTCCCTGTCCCGGCGCGGTTTTG
>DAOOQY010000242.1:0-6452 GCA_035389025.1 Verrucomicrobiota bacterium | reverse complement strand
GATGAGGAACAGGGCAAACGCCACGCTCTGCCACCGCCGGTTCCATCGCGAATTCTGTTGCATGGATGCAACATAAAAACGGGTTGGCAATGGTGCAAGATGGAATCGGCGCAAGACGTGAACGCGATCGGTGTTCTAGCGCGCCTGCCCAAATCCAGTCCTCCTTTCCATGAGGAATCCAGGTGTTTCCCCGCCCTTCTCTCCCGCGCCTCGCTCCGTAGAATCCTTGACCCCTCCGACGCAGCACGACGACTTGACTTGTTTACAACAAGTTTCACCGGCCAAGGATTAGCGGGCAGTACGGTTGCAGGGCGCAGCGCTGCACCTGCGGGGATGATCTGACCGGGGAGATCACCGACTACACCCGAGGGGATTCGCCGTGTTTGACGCCGCCGACTTTGCTCTCCGCCTTCAACTGTCCAGGAAAGGGGGGACCACGAATGACACGAATCACACGAACCATGGTTGCCCTCCGATTCGTGTCATTCGAGTGATTCGCGGTTGGCGCCTGGCTATGACACCGAAAAAGCGCGTTGAAAAGGGATGCGGGCTCGCCTAGTCTGTCTGTTGTGATTGATGACCGGGCATATATGCGCGAAGGCCCCGGCGGCATGCGGTGGTCGCTGACGACCACCCTGATCGCGATCAACACGGCGGTGTTTGTTCTGGGGCTGATCGCTGCGCTGATCTGGCCACAGGGGTACGGGCGGCTCTTGGGCGTGCTGGCTCTGTCGCCGACCGGGCTGGCGCGCGGCTGGCTCTGGCAGATTCTCACCTTCCAGTTTCTGCACGGGAGCCTGTTTCACCTGATCATCAATTGCGTCGTGCTCTATTTCTTCGGGCGGCCATTGGAGCAGAGCCTCGGCCGCCCGTTCTTCCTGCGTTTGTACTTCGGCAGCGGGGCTGTCGGCGGCATTTTGCAGGTGGCTCTCGCCTGGGTGTTTCCCGGCCACTTCGGGATGAGCGGCGTCGTGGGTGCGTCGGCCGGGGTGTTCGGGCTCATTGCGGCATTCGCACTGCTCAATCGGGAGACGCCCATCACGACCCTGATCGCCTTCGTGATCCCTGTCACGATGCGCGCGAAGTACCTGCTCGTGTTCGAGGCCCTGATTGCGGTTCTGGGCATGCTCGGTCCCGGCACGGGCGTGGCCCACGCGGCGCATCTGGGTGGCATGCTGGGCGCGATCGGCTACCTCCAACTGCGCGAACTGGCCGCGCGCAGCCACCTCCGACGGCTGCGTCTGCGTCCCACCGTCATTCGCCGTGAACTGGTTGGCGCGGCCGCGCCGCGCGTTCGAGCCCATCGCCAGCGTCAGGTTATGAACCCCGGGCCGTCCTCCGGCGCGGACTTCATGAGTCGCGAGGTCGATCCGATTCTGGACAAGATATCCGCGCAGGGCATCCACAGCCTCACCGAGCGTGAGAAGAAGATTCTCGAAGCGGCGCGGGCAAGAATGAGCCGTCAGTAGCGCCCGCGGCATGCGGGTCTTCTCAATTAGGCAGTTCGAAGGAAGTCCTTAGTGTTCAGAGTGATACAAGGCTTTTGCGCGGATTCCATGTCGCGATCGCGACAGGGAATCGGTCTGTGGGCTTCAAGGTGACGTGATCGCACCTCGCTGGGGGGCGAGGACTCCCGAGGCCGTCACTGTTTCGCTACGGCGTTCATCTCGATGCACCGGGCTCGGTGATCTTGAGGAATTGCCCGGCTGCCACGTTTGTCAGCGACTGGGTCTGTCCGCTCGGCCAGCGAATCTCGATCCGGTCCGCTGCCGGGCTCGCCCCCAATCCGAAGTGGAGGCGCGGACTCTGCTGGAAGATATAACTGGTCGGACAGCGGGACTGCGCCGTGAGGGTGCGTCCGCCCGCGGTGAGGCGCACGTGGGCACCGAACCCGTCGCGGTTGCTCCGTGTGCCTTCGAGTTGGAGGGTGATCCAATGGGCTGGTGTTGACCCGACATTGCGGAGCAGGACGGGTGGTCCGCCGAGGGTGGTCAGAATGAGATCGAGGCGTCCGTCGTTGTCGAAGTCCCACGCCGCGCTGCCGCGGGCGTTGCGTGGCTTCGCAAAGTCCGATGCGCCCCGAACGCCGGCCTCGGCGAAAAACCCCTTTGCCTGGTTTTCGAACAGGAGGGGCGGCATGCCTTTGAGGAAATGGGCGTCGCCATTGGCGATGAAAAGGTCCAGGTCGCCGTCGTTGTCGAAGTCGAGGAAATTGCCGCCCCAGCCGGTGAACTTGGATGCGGCCCGCAGGATGCCGGAAGGCTGAATGCGATCCTCGAAGAATCCCGCGGGCGAGTTGATGTAGAGCGAGGCCGTGCCGAAACGTGTCACGAACATGTCGGGAAGCCCGTCTCCATTGCAGTCTCCGATGGCGGCTCCCATCGAGCCCTCGGCGCCCCCGAATTGGTTGAATCCGGCGCCGGACTTGAGGCCGACCTCCGTGAACCGCCCCTTGCCATCGTTGGACAGGAGCAGATTGGGCGTGCCGTCGTTGGACACGTAGAAATCCGCGTCGCCGTCCAGGTCGTAATCGTACGCGCTGACCGACATCGCGCGATGGCCCGGTATGCGGACGCCGGCGGGCTCGCTGATGTCCTCGAACGTGCCATCGCCACGATTGCGGTAGAGCAGATTCAACTCCGGTTCGTAGGCGAGGGGGCCGGGATAGGGTGTCGGAGCGCCCGGCGGCACTCGAACCGCCGGGTCGTAACGAAGGTAATTGGCGACGAAGACATCGAGGCGGCCATCGTTGTCCACGTCCGCAAACGTCGCGGAAATGCCCGCCTGGCTCGACAGCAAGCCCGCGCGTTCGGTCACGTCGGTGAATGTTCCATCCCCGTTGTTCCGGTAAACGATCAGGCTGTTGAAGTTCACCACCAGCAAGTCCGTGTCCCCGTCGTTGTCGTAGTCCGCAGCGGCAGCCGTGGTGCCGAAACCGCGCCCGCCCACCCCGGCCCGCGCCGTCGCGTCCTCGAATGTCCCGTCACCGCGATTGCGATAGAGCCGATTGGGCCACCGGGGCGTCCCCTCCGGCGCCTGTCCCAGGACCGGGTCGGGGCCGGAGTTGACCAGATACAGGTCCAGATACCCGTCGCGGTCGAAATCGAGGACGGCGCCGCCTGCGCCGTCCGATTTCATGATGTTATCCAGCGTTCCGCCTGCGAGTTGGTGGACGAAGTCGATGCCCGCACGTTGCGTGACATCCTCGAAAAGGTCGGGCAGGCCAGCCGCCTGGCTGGCGGCGGGCGCGGCTGGTGGTGGCGAAGACTCGATGTCCTTCTGGCCGGGTGCAGGGCCGCAGCCGGCGAGCAGGGTGACGGCGGTCAGAAGCCACGGCGTCGCCCGCCACGGGAGGCGTTGTTGCCCGGCCGCGGGCGGCGCGCTCGACGATGCAGTTCTGAGCGAGGCGCGACTCAGCCCGATTCCGATCCTGGACGTCATGCGGCGCCTCCCGCCGCGCTTCCACCTCCCTGTGTCGCGCCTCGCCGGGACTCTCCTTCAGGCGGCGCGTTGTTTGGGCCGGGGCCCTGGTACTGGTCCGAATACAGCTTCCTGTAGGGGTTGATTGAGGGAGCGGTCTTGTGGGCCTGCTCGTTCTCGAGGCAGGGCAGGATGGCGCTCCAGCACGCGTCATAGGCACGGTCGAGTCGGATCAGGATGATGTTCGGGGGCGCGGCGGAGCGGTCGGCGCCGGTGGCCCCCGTGCAGGCAAGAAGCGCTGCGAGGCCGAGCGACGCTGCGGACGATGAGTTCATAGGAAACGCTGATTTCGAGTCAGGCGCTCTTCCACTCGATTGTGAACGAGTCAACCAGCACGATCCAGACAGGATTGCGGATTGTGCATGCCGGTTTCGTATCCCGCACGCGCAGGTCCATCATGTCTTCGCACGCGGGCCGAGCATGCCACATGACAAACAAGCCTCAAGTCGTTTCAATCCGCAATCCGTCGCGGCGATTTCGGTGATCCGCCACGCGTCTGAGGGTCTCGCGGGCACTTGAACGTGGTTCTGTTTTCGCCCTTCTTGCTTGGTGGCCACCCGACGTGCTATCGTCCTGGGCATGATGACGACGAACCCGTTTCCAGGGATGAATCCGTTCGTCGAGCAACGGTGGTGGGACGCGCATACGATGTTGGTCGCCTACTGTCGCGATGCCCTGCAGGAACGATTGCCCGCGGACTTGGTGGCGGGAGCCGAGGAGGAAGCGGTCGTGATCGGCGCGGGCGAGCGCAGGACCGCGTACCGTCCGGATGTTCAGGTGCGCGAACCTTCGAGGCTGCAGGAATCCGCCGCGGCGGCAGTCGCCCTGGACCCCGCGACACCACCGGGCACCGAACCGCTGCGGGTGCTTGTCGAGGATGAGATTGAGCGCTGGATAGAAGTCCGCGACACGACCGGACGGCTGGTTACGGTGCTCGAGTGGCTCAGCCCAAGCAACAAACTTGAAGCCGAGGAGCGCGAGCGTTTTCAGCGCAGGCGGCGCCGCTTCCACAGTGGCGGGGCGAGCGTTGTGGAGATGGACCTGGTGCGGCAAGGCGCCTGGTTGTTTCCCGAGGGTGTTCGCCGCGCTCTCCGTGAAGCTGGCGCGACCTATGGCGTCTGCGTTTTCCGGGCCGGTCGCACAGGGGAGTGCGAGGTGTATCCGATTCGGCTCCGCGACCGGCTCCCGTGTCCCCGCATCCCGCTGCGCCCGACCGATGCCGACGTCGCCCTGGACCTGCAGCCATTGATCGACCAGTGCCACGAACGGGGACGGTACCACCTGCTCAACTACCGGTTTGCGCTCGATCCGCCGCTCGCGCCCGAAGACGCCGCCTGGGCCGCGCACCTGCTGCGGGAGGCGCATTTGATCTGAGAGTCTGCGTTTCTGGCAGAGTGTCGGACTGTCGAAGTCCGACATGCTGCCAGCCCGCATATCAGTCCTCTTGCGAAGTCTGAGTGCCCTGTGCACCATCGAGGTGTCAATATGCGGGCTAGCGGGAATCCTTGTCTTGGTCCCGGCATGAGATTGTCGGTCCACAAGTCAGCAGGCATCCATGAATAATTCATCCATCCTTGATCGTCGTCAGTTTCTGCGCACAACCGGAGGCGCGGCTGCCTCCTTGGTCGCCGCTTCGAGCCTCCCCCCCGCCCTTCTCCCGGCGGAATCTCCCGGGAAAACGATTGGTGTCGGCTGCATCGGCATAGGCACTCGAGGTGGAGACCTCATCAATGCGGCGGCGGTCACGCCCGGGGTGAGAGTGGTTGCCGTGTCGGATGTCTATGGCCCGCACCGCCAGAAGGGCATCGAGCGCAGCCGCAACCCCGAGGTCAAGGCCTACGTGGATTATCGCGAACTGCTGGCCGATCCGAATGTGGACGCGGTGGTCATCGCCACGCCCGATCATTGGCACTGCCAGATGGTCCTCGACTCCGTGAATGCGGGCAAAAGCATCTATTGCGAGAAAGGCTTCTCGCGAACCCTGGAGGAAGCCAAGCTCATGCGCGGCGCGCTCAAGAAGAGCGGCGTGGTTTTTCAGCTCGGCCACCAGGCCCGTCAAGCCACATGCGCCCTGCAAGCCAAAGAACTCATTGCACGCGGCATCCTCGGCCCCATCACCCTGGTGCGCACGGGCCGCTTCAAGTCCCTCGATCCGGAGCACCCCAACTGGCGCTGGTACGGCTACTACGATCAATGGAGCCGACCCGACCCGGCGCGCGCGCTGAAGGACCTGAACTGGGACCTCTGGCTTGGGCCGGCACCGAAGATTCCATGGAACGAACGTCACTTCTGGCACTGGCGCTGTTACTACGCCTACGGCACCGGCTACGCGGGCGACCTGGTTTCGCATGAAATGGATTTTGTTCAGTACCTCCTTGGCCACGGCATTCCGGACAATTGCACTTGCTCAGGGCTGCTGGCATTGTTGCGCGACGACCGTGAGGTGCCCGACACGTGGGTGGCCACGTATCAATTCGAGAGGCTTGGTCGCACCGTGACCTTCGAGGGGAGCATGAACGCCGACGACAACCAGCCGGTGACGCTCTGCGGGCGGGATGCCACGCTGCGCTTCGACGACATCGCCCACAACGCGTCCGATTTCGAAATCAACCCCGCCGGCCACAATCGAAACGCCGATCTGCCCAAAGGCTACGAGCGGGGGAAAACCCCCAACCAGCCCAATCATATGGCGGACTGGCTGGATTGCATCCGCACCCGGGGCACGCCCAAATGCTCGTCGGACGAGGCGTTTATCGAGACCGCCACTTTTCTGATGTCACTGAAGGCGCAACAGGAGCAACGCATGGTGCGCTGGAATGCGGTGCGTGAGGAGATTGTCTGAAGACTATCCAGCAAATCACTCGAAACCACATCTCACAGCCATGAAATCGCGATTGGCGAGTTTTCTCATCACGCTCACCTTGATACTGTCGGCGCACGGTCTCCGTGCGGACCAGGCCGACCGCGGCCCG
>DAOOQY010000241.1:0-6458 GCA_035389025.1 Verrucomicrobiota bacterium | reverse complement strand
CTCCAACGCTCAGCGCCCGACCCAGCGCCTGAATCGGCAGACTGCGATGGCGAGGCTGAGTTCTCTCATAAGCGCCAGAACCTCTATCGTCAGAAAGAGCCGGTGTCAGGCGCAAAGTTGCGGCGGGGATGCCACAGCTCCGGTTTGGCACCTCACCCGGAAATTTTCACGCCCGGCCTGCTGATGCTCATGCCCAAAAACACGCTAGCATACTTTACATTTGGTCATACTTTTAGTATATTGCGACAGCATGTTTGGAAGACCATTCTGGATCAATAGGATAGAAGAAGCTTGGCAGCAAGCGCCCATCGCGTGGCTTTCCGGTGTGCGCCGCTGTGGCAAGACCACCCTGACGGAAAGCCTCGGCCCCGAGCGCGCCATCTACGTCAACTGCGACCTGCCCATATCCGAGGAAATGGTCCGCGACCCGCTGATCTTCTACCGCTCCTGCACCAAAGCCGTCGTGGTCTTCGACGAAGTCCACCAACTCGGAGACCCCAGCCGAATTCTCAAGATTGGCGCCGACACCTTCCCGCACCTCAAGATTCTTGCCACCGGCTCCTCGACCTTGGCCGCCAGCAAGAAATTCCGCGACACTCTCACCGGCCGCAAGCGCGTCGTCCATCTCCTGCCGGTGACTTGGGGCGAACTGCCAGCCTTCGGCAACATGCCCGTCACCAAGCGCCTCTTCCATGGCGGCCTGCCTCCCGCGCTGCTGGCCGACACCAAGCCGCCCTCCTTCTATCGCGAGTGGATGGATTCCTTCTTCGCCCGCGACATCCACCGTCTGTTCGAGTTTCGGGACATGAACCGCTTCAACGCCGTCTTCGAGTATCTCCTGCGTCAGAGCGGCGGCCAGTTTTTAGTCACCAAGACCGCCACCGCCGTCGGCGTCACGCGGCCCACCGTCGAAAGCCACTTGCGCGCCCTGGAAATCACGCATGCCATCACGCTCGTTCGCCCCTTCTTCGGCGGCGGGCAAAGCGAGATCGTCAAGCAGCCCAAGGTTTATGGCTTCGACACCGGCTTTGTGAGCCACGCGCGCGGCTGGGACCCGCTTCGCCCGGAAGACTACGGCGCTCTCTGGGAACACCTTGTTCTCGAGCATCTGCAAGCTCACTTCCCGGACACCACCATCCGCTACTGGCGCGACAAAGCGGGGCGCGAAGTGGATTTCGTCCTCGCCCACAGCCGCGACCGAGTGGACGCCATCGAGTGCAAGTGGGACCCGCGCTCCTTCGACAGCGCGGCCCTGCAAACCTTCCGCAGCTACTACCCCAATGGCCGAAACTACGTCGTCGCGCCGTCATCCGAGCCGGGCTACACCCGGCAGTTTGGGAATCTCGAAGTCCGCGTCTGCACCCCTTCAGAACTCCATGCTGAGCCCGCATGTTTCATGGAGTCGTGACCATCGCGAAGCCGAACACTCCAAGACGTGGACCCATGCGGGTGGAAACTCCTGTGCAGGGACTGGCTAACCCCTCAGTGGCGGAATCTCATCGACGATGCCCGCGGGCGATGCTATGGGCTGACCCGTCATTCACTGGAACATGAAAGCCTGCCAAGTCGGGATGAGCCTTGCCGTGGCGGCGGGGTGGCTCTCTGCGTCGTCTCGAGCCGCCGAGACGGAGCTGCGCCCCGTGGTCGAGGTCGAGGAGGTGGTCTACGAATACACGCCGGCGGACAACGGGGCGGGGCCGATGTGGTGTCACGGGTCCACGTGCCTGGTGCGGTTGGGCGACGCCCTGTTCGCAAGCGGACTCGAGACCATCCCGCACGAGAAACCGCTCAACAATTGTCGATGGACTTTCTGGAGACGCGGGCCGGAGGGCTGGACCCTTCTCCGACAGGATCCGGCTGGCCGCACCCGCGAGCCGTGTCCGCTGGCGGCATTTCCGGAACCGGGCCGGGTCTTTCTCTCGGCGAATCCGACGCTCAATCCGCCTGGACAGACGGGCGGGGGACCGGCACGCCCCGTGCTTTTCGAGTTCACGGCGGCGGATGCGTCCGCCCCGCCCGGGAGCCATTGGCCGGGCTGGGAGTGCAAGCCGGCGCCTCCGGCGTTCACCGAGCATTCCTACCGCAGTCTGGCCGCGGACGGACCGGGCCGGGAACTGATTCTCTTCCAGAACATCGGGTACACGCATGCCGAGTGGGCTTTTCGGGATCGCGACGGCGACTGGAGCGCGCAGGGCCGGCTCAAATGGCCCTGGGGCGCCGAGTACGACACGCCTCAGCCCATCCGCGTCTGCTATCCGAACGTGGCGCTCCGCGCGCGCGCCGTCCATTTCGTCGGAGTCAGCGACATCGTCGAGCCGTACGCGAAGTGGCGTCAGGCCAAGCGCGAACTCACGGGCCAGGAGTGGGATTACGATTTCCGCCGCCTCTTCTATGTGTGGTCCCCCGACATCGCCCGCGGCGGCTTTGGCGACTGGGTCGAAATCGCCAGTCGCGACAAGACATGCGGGTGGATTTCTCCGGGCGATCTCTGGGTTGCCCCCGACGGCGCCGTCCACATTGTCTGGACCGAGCGCGTGTTGGACGAACGGCTGCGCCCGAAGTTCTTCCCGAACGAGAAACAGCGGCACGAACTCAACTATGCGCGGCTGCGCGCAGGTCGGATCGAGACGCGGCGCACGCTGCTCGCCGTCGACGAAGGCAAGCCGGGGTTGATCCCGAGTCTGCCGCGACTTCGCGCGACGCCAGACAACCGCCTGTTCGTGTTCTTCTCAGTCGCGGGCTCGGACGAAAAGGGCAAGCCGGTCGCCGAACACCGGCTTCTTGAACTGGGGCCGGAGGGCGCGCCCGGACGCACAGCGCCGGTCCCTTTTAAGAATCCGCTGAGCAGTTACTTCACCGCCACGGTCCGCGGCGGGTCGGCGCCCGGCTGGACCCTGGATTTGCTGGGCCCGCGCGCGGGCCGTCCGAATGCCATGTGCTACGCGCGCGTCCGGCTCGAATGATCTCTCCCATCAATCCGAGCGTTGGGACTTGGAAGTTGAACGTTGAGCGTTGAACGTTGGCGTTGAACGTTGAGCGTTGAACGTTTCTGGCTCATGGCCTCTGAGCAGTTTACATCGCAGCAGGGGGCACTTTATGAAAGAACTTTGCCGTCTTTGGATCGTTTCGCTTGCACTGAACCTCCTGATCTCCGTGGCTCGACCCGCTGTTCTCGAACTCCACACGCGCGAGCGGGAAGCGATGGCCGCCGCGCCCGGCGAATTCCGGATTGTCGAGAAGACGGTCGCCTGGGATGCCGCCAAGACAGCCATCATCGTTTGCGACATGTGGGATCGGCACTGGTGCTGCGGCGCCACGGCGCGCGTGACCGAGATGGCTCCGCGCATGAACACCGTGCTCGAAGCCGCCCGCCGGCGTGGTATCCTGATCATCCACGCACCAAGCGGGACGATGGCGTCTTATGCCGATTCGCCGCAGCGCAAGCGGGCCCAGCACGCGCCCGAGGCGCCCGCGCCGGACGGGATCGGCAACTGGCATTCGCTCGACTCCGCCAAGGAGGGCCCGCTGCCGATCGACGATTCGGACGGCGGATGCGACGACACGCCGCAATGCAGCCAGGGCAGCCCCTGGCGCCGCCAGATCGCCGTGCTCGACATCGGGCCTGACGACTGCATCAGCGACAGCGGCCGGGAGATTTTCAACCTGCTCGAACAGCGCGGCATCGACAACCTCGTCATCCTGGGCGTTCACGCGAACATGTGCGTCCTCGGGCGTCCGTTCTCGATCCGCGCCATGGTCGGCCTGGGCAAGAAGGTCGTTCTCATGCGGGACCTGACCGACACGATGTACAATTCACGACGGCGTCCGTGGGTCAGCCACTTTGTGGGCACCGACCTGGTCGTCGAACACATCGAGAAGCACTGGTGCCCCTCGATCACAAGCGTCGACTTTCTCGGCGGCGAGCCGTTCCAGTTCCGGGATGACCGCCGGGCGCGCCTTGTCTTTATTCTCGCCGAAAACGAGTACCGCACCTGGGAGACAGTCCCGGCCTTCGCCCGCCAGGCGCTGGCCTGGCGCGGCTATCGCCTCGATTTCGTCACAGCCAGCCCGCGCGCCGACGACTATGACTTCAAGAACTACGCCGCGATCGCGGACGCAGACCTGGTGCTCGTGAGCGCGCGCCGACGAGCCGTGCCGGTCGGGATGCTGGCCCTGTTGCGCCGGCATCTCGAGTCGGGCAAGCCCTTCGTCGGCCTGCGCACGGCCAGCCACGCCTTCGCGCCCGGCGCCGACAAAGTCCGAGACCGGCCCGAACTGGCGGCCTGGGCCGGATTCGATGCCGAGGTGCTGGGAGGCAACTATCATGGACATCACCCGGCGGGGCGGGTGTCGAGGATCGAGCCGGCGCCCAATGCCGCCTCGAACCCTCTGCTCACAGGCGTTTCGCTGACCGGCTTCCAGACCCCCTCCTCCCTCTACCGCAATGCGCCGCTCCCGCCCGGCAGTGAGCCCCTGCTCCTGGGCACGATCCCCGACGCGCCGACTGAGCCTGTCGCCTGGAGCCGCCTCAGCGGCCCGCGTCAGTCCCGCGTCTTCTACACCTCGCTGGGCGGGCCGGAGGATTTCCAGAACGCGGCCTTCCAACGTCTGTTGCTGAACGGCATCCTCTGGGCGCTCGATCAGCCCATCCCGCCGGCGGAGGCACTCTTGTCGGCGCCGTGACAGCCGCAGCCCTGGGGGTTCGCCGCGGTAGCGGACGACGCGGCGGCGAAACTGCTCGGGATTCGAACTCCAGGCTGGGCCGTGTGGGCTGGAGTGGCTGGCTCGACGCCCCTCTCTCTATCAGTACGCAACAGCTCCAAGCAGCGCCCCGAGCTGCAGTATCCCCATCGCGATGCGGAAAAGTCTCGTTCAGAGATTCTGCTGGGGAACGACTGTGATCTGCTCACTCATACGTCGAGGTCAGCGACGGGAGCCAGCCACCGAGGACGTTCGATTTGTCTCTGGGCCAATCGGCTGGCTCCCGCTAGATGCACCGTCTGATTGGGCATTGTATCTTGTTGCCGATTCGAGAAGGGCAAGCTGCTCAGGCTTCCGTCTGACGCCGTGATTGTGGGAATCAAACGCGTCGCAGGCGAAGTTGCAGACGAGCGCCTCAACGATCGAGCGGCGATTCTCCTCCTTTGGACCGGAGTGATAAAAGTGATCGCGTGTGAGAATGTTGAAACTGCTCCAATAATCCCGAATCGCGGTGTTCTCCCGAAAGTCGTTGTGGTGCCATGACGAGAGAATAAACCGAGCCGGAGTCTTCTCCAGCGCCTCGGCCAAGCGCCGCTCATCCTTCTCCGTCCAGTTGCCGTAATAATCCGTGTACCTTCCAAGGTAAGGCGGGTCACAGTAAATCAAGTCTTCCCGCTCGGCCTGTTCAATCGATGTGAGGTAGTCCTGATTCTTGAAACACCAAGTGCTTCGCATCGCCTTGGCGATACAATCTACCTGATTCGCAATCTTGGTTATATAAGCGGCCGCAAACCGATCAGGCTTCTTGCAAAATGGGATATTCCAGTTGCCCTTCTTGGAAAACCGCATCATTCCGTTAAACCCAGCACGGGACAAAAACAAGAAGTCCAACGGAGAGCCGTGCTCGTTGAACCGATCCCGAATCAATCTGTAGTGAGCGTATCCGTCATCAGCAGCGCAGCGCAATAATTCGCCTTCGTGTTTAAGAAACCGTCTCACTATGGCGGGAGTAATCTGTCCGCTCTGTATCCCAGAATAGAACGCAATAATGTGGGGATTCGAGTCGGAAAAGAGCGCGATCTTCGGATTAATGTTGAATCCGACCACACCACTTCCCATAAAAGGCTCGATCCAGCGGTTAAATCCGCTACCTGCCACTTCGCGAATCCAAGGAACAAGCTTTGTTTTGATTCCTTGGCATTTGAGGGGTGGAACAATAGTCCTCATGTGTCCTCCTCTTCCCCAGTTTCGTCCTCGCCAAGGCGTTTGATTTCGTCCTCGTGTTCCGTGAGCTGTGTGATCCCCTTCTTCTTGTACTCCAGATACGACTTAATTGAGGTGTATGGGCGCTCGATTTCGAGCGCCTTTGCCATGTCTTTTGTCAGGTAGTACATCCAGTAGTCGTCATAGACAGCCTCCCCAAGAATGCTGAATGGACCAGTGCCGTTCACCAAATCAGAAATCTTCTGGCAGGAGCCAATGTTCTTCGTGTTCCCGCTTCCCGGCCGGCCGACTGCGATTCTGTACTTGGGCTGCGCGAAAAACTGGAACGAATGGATGACTGAAGGAATCCTTTTGAGGTCCTCGATCTTGAAAATCGCCCGTTCATCGATTTCCTCCAGACATTGCGTGTAGATGACCCCGAGAACAAAATGGCCCTCGTAATCCTGGTAGGGGTAACGGATGTTCTTTGTGCTCTGTCGGTTGCGAAAATAGCCCGTAAATGCACCGAGAGTCGCTCCGTTTACGGTTTCCGC
>DAOOQY010000240.1:0-6468 GCA_035389025.1 Verrucomicrobiota bacterium | reverse complement strand
GTCGCCGTGCGGCACGTGCGGCGCGAAGCGATCGAACACCTCAAGGCGGCGGCCATTTTCTTGACGATCTTGACGAACTCCTGCCGCCGTTCGGTGCTCAGCTCGGGGAAGACGATGCGGAGCACCCGCTTGTCGACCATGGGATTGAGCCCGAGGTTGCTCTTCTGAATCGCCTTCTCGATCGGATGCAGGGCGGTGGCGTCCCACGGTTGGACCACCAGCACGCGCGGTTCGGGCGTGGTGATGCCGGCCAACTCGCGGATGCGCATTTGAGATCCGTAGACTTCGACCATGATGTTCTCGATCAGGGAGGATGAGGCTTTGCCGGTCCGAACGCCGGCGAACTCGTGCAGGACGACCTGCTCGGTCTTCTGCATCTTGTCTTTCGTTTCAGCCAGGATAGACTGGATTGTCATAAGCGACGAGTGTTTGAGTTGAATGTGGGAAAACGGGGGGCGAGCGCCGCGGATCAGCCGGTGACCACGGTTCCAATGGTTTCGCCGAGGACCACGCGGCGAATGCTGTGGGGTTGGGAGAAGTTAAAAACGATGATCGGCATCCGATTGTCCATGCAGAGCGAGAAGGCGGTGGTGTCCATCACCTGCAAGCGGCGTTGGAGGGCCTCCTGGTAGGTGATTTGGCTGAATCTCCGCGCGTCCGGGTTCTTTTTCGGATCGCTGTCGTAGATGCCGTCCACCTTGGTCGCTTTCAGCACAACCTCCGCCGCAATCTCGTTTGCCCGCAACGCGGCCGCCGTGTCGGTGGAGAAGTAGGGATTGCCCGTCCCGCCGCCGAAGATGACCACACGCCCCTTTTCGAGGTGGCGCACGGCCCGGCGCCGGATGAACGGTTCGGCCACTTGCGCCATGGTGATGGCGCTTTGCACGCGGGTGGGGACGCCTTGTTTCTCGAGCGCATCCTGCAAGGCCAGCGCATTGATCACCGTCGCCAGCATGCCCATGTAGTCCCCCGTCGCGCGTTCCGTGCCGCGCACGCTCCCGCTCAGGCCGCGGAAGATGTTGCCGCCGCCGACCACAACGACGATTTGGACGCCCAGTTCGCGGACCTCGCGGATTTGGCCGGCCATGTGGTGGACGACCTCGGGGCAGATGCCGGTGCCGGCTTCGCCGCCGAGGGCTTCGCCGCTCAGTTTGAGCAGCACGCGCTTGTACTTGGCCTTGAGGGGATCGGGCTTTGGATCAGGCATGGGACAGAAGGCTGGGGGATGGGTTTGGGCTAGTTGCCGAGGCGTTTGAAGAGTTCGACGGTGCCGACCACGCTGACCTTGTTGGCGCGGAGGGCTTTGACCGCGGCGTCCGGATCGTCGAAGCGGAACAGCATCAGTCCTCTGCCCTCCTGTTTGGCGGTGAACGGGTACATGTACTCGACGTTGATGCTGGCGCGCTCGAAGACCTCGAAGAGACTGGCCAGGCCTCCCGGGGCATCCGGCACCTCGATCGCCACCACATCGGTGACTTTCACCGTCCACCCGCCTTCGTTCAACACCCGCCTGGCCTTTTCCCATTCGTGGACGACGAGGCGTAGGATGCCGAATTTCTGGGTGTCGGCCAGGGCGAATGTCTGGATGTTGATGCCCGCATCGGCGAGGGCGCGGCAGGGCGCGCTCAGCGTCCCGGGTTTGTTTTCGAGGAAGACCGACAGTTGCTTGAGGATCATGAGTATGCCTTTCTTGAGACGGGGCCGGGGTTACATCTTCCGTTTGTCGATCACGCGTTTGGCTTTGCCTTCGCTGCGCTGGAGGGTGTGGGGAGCGACCAGGCGCACCTCGGCCCGCAGGCCGGTGACACTTTCCACCGAGCGACTGAGCTTGGCCTGGAGTTTCTCGAGACCTCCGACCGTGTCGCTGAACAGATCGGACGTGACTTCGACCTGCACTTCGAGGACATCAAGCCCCTTCTGGCGGTCGACAACAATCTGGTAGTGCGGTTGGGCGCCCTCGACGGCGAGCAGAGCCGACTCGATCTGCGACGGGTAGACGTTCACGCCGCGGATGATCAGCATGTCGTCGCTGCGCCGCCCGATGCGCCGGATGCGCCGCAGCGTCCGCCCGCAGGCGCACGGCTCCGAATTGAGCGACGTGATGTCCCGAGTCCGGTAACGGATCATCGGCATGGCGCGCTTGCAGAGCGTGGTCAGGACCAACTCGCCCTCGGCCCCATCGGGGAGCAGTTCGCATGTCTCGGGATCGATAATCTCCGGGTAGAACATGTCCTCGAAAATGTGCGGACCCGCCTGGTGCAGGCATTCCATCGCCACGCCGGGGCCGATGATTTCGGACAAGCCATAGATGTCGTAGGCCTTGATGCCACTTTCCGCCTCGATGCGCTGGCGCATCGACTCGGTCCAGGGCTCGGCGCCGAAGATGCCGGCGCGCAGAGGGAGATCCTTGAAGTTGACGCCCAGGCCGGCGGCGCGCTCGATGAGGTGGAGGAAGTAGCTTGGGGTGCAGCAGATGGCGGTCGCGCCGAAGTCGCGCAGCACCATGACCTGGCGGTCGGTGTTGCCTCCGGAGATGGGGATGACGCTGGCGCCAAGCGCCTCGGCCCCGTAGTGCGCCCCCAGTCCGCCCGTGAACAGCCCGTAACCGTAGGCGTTGTGGACGATGTCGCCGCGATGCACGCCGCACGCCGCGAAGCTCCGGAGCATCACCTGCGCCCAGTCGTTGAGATCCTCTTGCGTGTACGCCACGACAATCGGCTTGCCCGTCGTGCCGGTCGAGGCGTGGAAACGCACGATCTCCGCCAACGGACTCGCAAAGAGCCCGAACGGATACGTGTCGCGCAGGTCCGTCTTCACCGTGAAGGGGAGCTTGGCGATGTCATCGAGCGTCTCGATGTGGGCAGGCTTCAGCGAGCGGGCATCCATCCGCTGGCGGAACAGGCCCACCCGATCGTAGGCGCGCTGCACCATTGCGCGGAGGCGTTGGAACTGCAGATCGCGCAGTTGAGACAATGGCAGATAATCCATCGCGCTTGCAGGATGGAACGGGCCGGGTTGGTAGTTCTTGCTCATAGCGGTTGAGTTGCGATTGGGAGGGCGCGGCCAGGAAACGGTCGCGGTCTCGGTCTACGCGTTGGGTTCAGGTCGATGGACTTTGTGCAGAGCCGCTTTGGCTGAGGCGTCCGAGTCGGAACGCCTGTTCGTTTGCCGCCCACAAGTCCTGGCGGAAATTGGCTCGCAAGGCCGCCGTCCAGAGCTCCGCGGGCAAGTCGATGTGCGCGCTCAGGGCGCCCGTCAGGGCCACATTCAAACTGCGTCGGTTGGGGAGCGCGGCGGCCTCGATGGCGTCAGGCGCGATCACGACGCCGCCCGGCCGCAACAGGTGGCGACACACATCCACCTGGCTCGCATCGACTGCAACCAGGTAGTCGGCCTCCCCGGGCGAGACCATCGGGCTGAACACCTCGGGTCCGTATCGGACGTCGCTTCGGACTGATCCGCCGCGCTGGGCCATCCCGTGGACTTCGCTCTTCTTGACATCGTGTCCGGCGCGCAGCAAGGCGTCGCTGAGGACATCGCTGGCCTTGAGAACGCCCTGGCCGCCCAGGCCAGCCACAACAATGTTGGTTACCCTCGCCGTCATAGTCAAATCCCGCTCTTGGGCCGATCCGCGCCTGCGCCCGCCGCAGGGCCGCTCGAGCAGCAGGCGGCTCCGGCGGCATTTCCCGTGCTCGGGGGAGGCGATTGGGGGGTGGTGTGGCGTTGTTCCAACTCCTTGAGGCGCTTGGCAATCAGAATGCACGGGCGCCGGGCGATGAGGACGCACAGTTCGCCGGAGGCCAGGCAATCGAGCAGGGCGCGTTCAAAATCCTCCGATCCGACGCGGGGTTCGACCACATGGACGCGGCGGACGCCGAGGGCGCGGGCCAAATCCTCGATGACGAGCTTGTTGGTGGGTTTGTGATCCAGTGTGCGTCCGGTGCCCGGGTGTTCCTGGTGGCCGGTCATCGCGGTGGTCGAGTTGTCCAGGATGATCAACACGTGGCCGCCCGGGGGCGGATTGTAGACCATCTCGACCAGCCCGCTGATGCCGCTGTGGACGAACGTGCTGTCGCCAATCACGCTGACAACGCGCCGGGCTTCGTCGGGCGGCAGCGCGTGGCGCAGGCCCAGGCCGACGCCGATGCTGGCGCCCATGCAGACGCACGAGTCCATCGCCTCGAAGGGCGGCAGCACTCCCAGCGTGTAGCACCCGATGTCCCCGGCCACGATGCAGTTGTGGCGGCGGAGTGTGTCGAACACCACCCGGTATTGGCAGGCGTCGCACAGTTGCGGCGGTTTGCCGGGAGGCGGCTTGGATTCCGGGCTGACGTCCCCTTCGAGGATGCGCCGGACGCGCGGCACGCTCAGTTCGCCAAAGCGGTACATGTCCGGCTTGCCTTCGACGCGGATGCCGGCGGCGCGCAACGCGTCGACCAGCCACGGATCGCCCTCGTCGATCACCACGCACCGGGACACGCCGCGGGCGAACTCGGCCACGCGGCGGAGCGGGAGCGGGTAGGTGAGGCCCAGCTTGAGGACAGAGGCGGTGGGCGCGGCTTCGCGCACATGGGCGTACGAAACGCCGGAGGTGATGATGCCCAGGGCCGGATCGCCAGGCAACGCGCGGTTCAAATCCGAGGTCTCGTTCCAGGCCTGAATCTCAGCCAGCTTCTGGCGCAGGCGGCGGTGGGCCGGACGGGCGTATGCGGGGATCATGACGCGCCCCGGTATGTCGCGGACGAAATGCGGAGCCGGCGGCTGGACCTGGACCGAGCGGGGCCGGACGACCGTCTTGCTGTGGCAGACGCGCGTGGTGACGCGCAGCAGAACGGGGGTTTGCCATCGCTCGGAAATCTCGATTGCCGCGAAGACGAGATCGTAGGCTTCTTGCGAATTGGAGGGTTCGAGCATCGGAACGCCCGCGGCTTCGGCATAATGCCGATTGTCCTGCTCGTTCTGACTCGATGCCATGCCCGGGTCATCGGCGGACACGATCAGCAGGGCGCCGCGGACGCCGGTGTAGGCGACGGTGAAGAGGGGATCGGCGGCCACATTCAGACCGACATGCTTCATCGTCACGAGGGCGCGCGCGCCCGCGTAGGCCACGCCGATCGCGACTTCAAACGCGACCTTCTCGTTGGGCGACCATTGGGCGCGTCCGCCCATCTTGGAAAAGGACTCGAGGATTTCCGTCGATGGCGTGCCGGGGTAGCCTGCCCCCAGAGCCACGCCGGCGTGGAGACAGCCCAATGCGATCGCCTCGTCCCCGTTCAGCAATATTCGTTCAGTGGCGGACATGAGTTGCGGTGCCTACGGCCGCGCCAGGCCGCCACGGCGCTGACGCAGTCTCGGTTGGCGCTGGCAGGATTGGAGAATCGGGGAGGATTTGCCAGAAAAAACAATCCAGGCCTCAGCCCACGCCGGCGCTGCCGACTCATCGAACCGAGTCGGGTGCCGCGGCAGAGTTCGAGACTCTCACAAATCCCAGATCGTTGCAGTCACACCAACACGAGCTTCTGGAGAGGCTTTCCTCGGACTCAAAAACTCTGAGTGGTTCCGATCGGTGGCAGATCGCCTGAAATGCGGAAACCCGGGTCGAGGGGCGCTGCGGGCGGCGGGAGGGGGTGTTGTTTGAGTTCGGCGGCCGGCTGGGCCTCGTAACCGTTGACGACCCATTCGAGCTGGCCCGATTCGATGTCGACCATGAGGCCATGCACGGGGAGGGCGCGCGGGATGAGGGGGCTTTGGCGGACGTGCTGGACGGCAGAGCGCACGTTGGTCCGTTCGTTGACCAAACGTCCGAGGAACTCGTCCAGTCCGGACGTCGCCGCACCCAGGTGGATGCCTCTGCTCCTGAGGCGCCCTTCGAGCAGGAAGCGGACGGGCTGAAAGAACCGGCAGTCGGTGTGGCCGAGGACGGCGATTTCCTTGCCGTCGTGCATGCCGCAGGCAAGCGCCAGGGAGCGCACGGTGCTGCTGAGGGGGCTGGTGATGATGTTGCCGGCGTTGGTGACCCAGATGAAATCGGGTTCGCTGACACCCAGGACCTCCGGCATCAACGGATGCAACCGCGGGTCGAAGCAGGTCAAGACCACCAAAGGGAGGGCGTCGGCCCACTCGTGCGGGCGCAGCCCGGCCTGTTCGTCGCCGCTGAGGGCGCGGTGGTTGGCGTCGACGATGGCTTCGAGGAGACGCATGCACTCAACCGAGGCTGCCGCCGTCCCATTCGTGCTTCGGATCGGGGTAGAAGGCGATGCCGCTGAGGCCATCGTTCCCGCAGGAGACCAGCAGCCAGCCCCCGGGGACCTTGCCGCGGAAGGCTGTGGTCACCCACTTGCTGAGTCGCCCCGCTTTCCGGCCGTCGTAAGCGAGTTGGATTGTTTCGAGATTGAGGCAAGGGGATTCCGTCATAGGTCACTCCTGCTTGTCCGGCTTGCCCATGGCATTCTTGAGCGCCGGCACCTG
>DAOOQY010000239.1:0-6483 GCA_035389025.1 Verrucomicrobiota bacterium | reverse complement strand
TCCAGCAAAATATGCTTTCCCTGAAATCACCCAACCAATTCGTCATCCACCCCGCTTCTCGTGGCTGATTTCGCCGCGCTTGACGTTTGGCGCGGCGGGAGCACACTGCCCGGCTCGATTGACGGGATTCGCCCTATATGCAGCACATTCGGAACATTGCCATTATTGCCCATGTCGACCACGGCAAGACGACATTGGTCGATTGCCTTTTAAAACAGTCCGGGACATTCCGGGCCAACCAAGCCATCGCGCGCGAGGAACGGATCATGGACTCGATGGATCTCGAGCGCGAGAAGGGGATCACAATCCGGGCGAAGAATGCCGCGTTCAAGTACCGGAATTACCACATCAACATTGTCGACACACCTGGGCATGCCGATTTCGGGGGCGAGGTCGAGCGGGCGATGAGCATGATCGACGGCGTGCTGTTGGTTGTGGACGCGGCGGATGGTCCGCAAGCCCAGACGCGCTTTGTGTTGCGGAAGGCGCTTGAAGCGGGCGCCAAGCCGATTGTCGTGATCAACAAGATCGACCGGGAGCACGCGAATCCGAAGAAGGTGCTCGACCAGGTGTTCGATCTGTTCCTGCAACTGGGGGCGACGGACGATCAGCTTGATTTCCCCTTTGTCTACGCCAGCGCGAAGGACGGCTACGCCCAACTCGAACTCGATCATGCGCGCGAGTCGATGGAGCCGCTGTTCGAGACGATTGTGAAGCGCGTCCCGCCGCCGCGTGCCTTTGCGAGCCAGGGCTTTCAGGTGCTTGTGGCCAACCTGGATTATTCCGATTACCTCGGGCGCATCGCGTTCGGGAAAATCCACAGCGGCAAGGTGGTGCAGGGGCAGCCCGCGGTCTGTCTCCACGCAAACGGTTCGAGGACCGAGGGCAAGATCACGATGATCTACCACTTCGAGGGACTCAAACGCATCGAGGTGTCCGAGGCCCACGCCGGCGATATCGTCGGGCTGACCGGGTTCGAGGATGTTTTCATCGGAGAAACCCTGGCGGACAGTGCGGATCGGCCGGCCTTGCCGTCCAAGATGATCGATCCCCCCACGATCCAGATGGAATTCGCGGTCAATGACGGTCCGCTGGGAGGCAAGGACGGCAAACTCGTGACAGCCCGCCATATCGGGGAGCGGCTGATGAAGGAGACCCGCACCAACGTGGCCCTGCGGGTCGAACCCACGTCCGACCCGAAGGTGTTCAACGTGAGCGGACGCGGCGAGATGCAGATTGCGATCCTCGTCGAGCAGATGCGCCGGGAAGGGTATGAGGTGCTGGTCTCGAGGCCCGAGGTGCTCTGGCGCAAGGACGCGGACGGGAATCTGCTCGAGCCGATCGAGCGGCTGTTCATCGAGATGCCGGACGACTACATGGGGGCTGTGATGGAGAACCTCTCGTGGCGCAAGGCGGAGATTGTCAACCTGACCCATCACACCCATCACATCAGTCTCGAGGCCCTGATCCCGATGCGCGGCCTGATCGGTTTCGAGAGCGACCTCATCAATCTCACCCGCGGTCTGGGCGTGATGAGCCACCTCTTCGAGCAATACGGGCCCGACCGGGGCGAGATTGCGGCCCGCAAGAACGGCTCGCTGGTCAGCATCGAGGACGGGATCGCCACGGCCTACGCGCTCAACATGAACCAGGAACGCGGGCGCCTGATGGTCGAGCCGGGCGATCAGGTCTACAAGGGCATGATCGTCGGCGAAAACGCCCGCGAAAACGACATCCCGGTCAACCCCTGCAAGACCAAACACCTCACCAACATGCGCTCGCAGGGCGACGGCAAGGGCATCCAACTCGAACCCCCGCTCAGGATGTCGCTCGAACGCGCCCTCGAATACATCGGGTCCGACGAGTACGTCGAGGCCACGCCGCGCCATCTGCGCCTGCGCAAGAAGATACTCGATGAGGTCCAACGCAAGCGCGCCGCACAGAATCGCGCCCAGCGGGTCGTTCTGGAATAGCCCGGGGGGCGACAAAGGTCTCGGCGGAGGGTGAGGGGCATGGGGCTGTTGGCATCGGGTTCCTGATGGAAAAAATGCGTTCGATCGGGTAGTGTTACCGTCAGAATGAAGACGGTCGTGCTCTTGGCCGCGGCGGGCGTCAGCGCAGCGCTGGCCCAGCCATTCACGCTCGATACCGATTTCCCCAACGGCAGCGGCGCCGATGACTTTGTCCGATCGGTTGCGGTCCAGCCGGACGGACGCATTGTGGTGGCCGGGGATTTCACCAATGTGCACGGCGCGTTCCGGCCCGGCGTGGCGCGGCTCCTGGCCGACGGCCGGCTGGACGATTCCTTCCAGCCCACAATCACCAATGCCGTGCGCCGTGTCGCTGTTGCGCCCGACGGTTCAGTGCTCCTCTCGGGCTATTACGCCGACCCGACGCAGTCCAAGCCCGGCGTCGCCAAACTGCGGGTGGATGGGGCCTTCGACGGGACTTTCGCCCTGCCGCACTGCGCGCCGGCCAACGCGGCTATCGACAGCCTCGATGCGGGCGCGGGCGGCAGGCTCTGGCTGCGAGGCAGTTTCACCAACGTGAGCGGTGTCACCGCGCGCCAGTTGGTCCGCCTGAACGCCGACGGATCGCTCGATCCGTCCTTCACCTCGCCCTTCACACCCGGGCAGAGCCTCCACGCGATCCTGTCGCTGCCCGACGGCAAGGTGCTTGTCGCAGGCAGCTTCACCAACCTGGGCGGCCTGCCCGGTTTCGGCCTGGCGCGGCTGAATTCGGACGGATCGGTCGACGGGCAGTTCCAATCGCCCCTCGGGTCGACAAACGGTTTGAGCCGGCTGGCGCTGTTGTCTGACGGACGCGTGCTCGCCCTCTGGTCGGGAGGGTTTGACTATGGGCCTTTGCCTCGCGTTCTTGTTCGGCTGCTGCCCGGGGGCGGATTGGACGTGAGTTACCGTCCCGATCTCGAGTATCCTGCGCGCCTCGCGATATCCGGCATCGCCTCGTTTTGCCCCCAACCGGACGGAAGCGCCATGGTGTTGGGCTATTTCCGCGAAGCCAATGGAGTGCCGCGACCGGGCCTGGTGCGCCTGCTGCCGGATGGATCTACCGACCTTTGCTTCGAGGTCGGTCTGGGGGTGCAGGGGCTCGTCCTGGCCGCGGACACCGCCCCCGACGGCGGCATGATCCTGGGCGGCACGTTCACGGACGTCGAGGGCCAGCCCCGCGGTCGTTTGGCCCGTCTCAGACCTCCTCGAGCGTGCGAGCCCGCGGTGATCGAGTTCGGCGCTTCCGCCGCGCTGGTGAGCGAGGACGGCGGGCAGGCGATCCTGAGCGCAATCCGACGGGGCGGGGCGGATCGTCAGCACTCGGTGCGGTACGAAAGCGAATCGGGCACGGGCACGTCTGGAAGCGACTTCACGGGTGTGTCCGGCACGCTCGTGTTCGCGCCTGGCGCCCGCAGCGTGTCGTTCGCCGTTCCGATCCTGCGCGATAAAGAACTCGAACAGGACGAGACTTTCGTGGTCCGACTGAGCGATCCGTCCGACGGCGCTTCCCTGGGCGCGGGCACACAGGCTGAAATCACGATTGCGGACCATCAGCCCGGCGGCGCTGCGGGCCTCGCAGACGCGTCTTATGTGCCCGATGTGCCGTGGCCGGTCGAGTCCATGCTGCTGCTTGACGACGCCACGCTGCTCGTGGGGCAGGGCGGTTATGCCGCAGGAAGCACGACCGGCCTCGTGCAGCGGTTGCAGGCGGACGGGACGCCCGTACCCGGCTTCGCGCCTGTGACATGCGACGACAACATCCTTGCCCTCGCCCAACTCGACGATGGCCGATGGCTGGCAGGCGGCGCCTTTGTCAAAGTCAACGGCAGGGAGGTGCCGGCTATGGCGCGTTTCGACGATCGCGGCCAGATCGATGAATCCTTCCATCCGTTCGCCGGGATTCACGGTGATCCCGCCGCCCCGACCTCGGCCTGGATCGAGGATATGCTTCCCTTGCCAGACGGCTCGGTGCTGGCCGCAGGCTCGTTCCGGTTGCCGGGTGACATCGCCCAAGATCGTGCGGTCGTGCGTGTCACCGCATCCGGCCAGATTGACCCGGGCTATGCCCAGGGGTTGCGCCGTGGCGCCAGCGCCTACACGGTTGTTTCCTGCCCTGCAGGCGGCCATTGGATCGGTGTTTATGACATGATGTTCGGCGTGTGGCGCCTATTCGAAGACGGCGCCGCCGACCCACGTTTCGTGCCGCCCGCAGCCCTGCTCAGCAGTGCGGCGTGTCTGGCGGTCGAACCTGGCGGCAGCGTCCTGGCCGGCGGCATCGAGGGCTGGTCCTTCATGTCGGAGAACCGGACCGCGCTGGTGCGTTTGAATGCGGATGGCAGTCTCGCGTGCGATCTGGGCCGCAAGGCGCGGCTGCCGGCCTCGACAAGCCTGATCCCGCCAATCCGCGCTTTGGTCGCACTGCCGGACGGGAAGTTGCTTGTGGGCGGCTCCCTTTCGCAAATCGGAAATCTGCCCGGCCGCGCCCTGGCCCGCCTGCATCAGGATGGCGGGATGGACTACAGCTTCGATGCCGGGCCCGTTATCCACCGGGGCGAGACCAACGGCACGGTCACAACGGAAATGCCCGCCGAGGTCCGTGCCATCGTCCCAATGCCCGGCGGAGGATGGCTGGTGGGCGGCGATTTCGCCGGGTTCGGCAACCTCCGCCAGCGGCACCTTGTGCGTTTGCTCGAAGAGCGGCCCGGAGAAACCCCCGCGGTCGAGCTTGTCGTGGAAACCGACCGCGTCGATGAAGGCGCAGGACAAGTCGTTGGCCGCATCCTGCGGCGCGGGGATGCCACTCAGCCGGCCTCGGTACGCGTTTTGACCCGGGCGCTCGAGGCGAAGCCCGGCGCAGATTTCGAGCCGGTCGATGCCATCTTCGAGTTGGCGGCAGGCGAGTGGGCGAAGGAGTTTGCCGTGCGGCTGATCGACGACACCGCGGTCGGTCTGAACGTCTCGTTCGAACTGACGCTGGCGAATCCGTCGCCTGGCCTGACCATTCTCGAACCCGCCGGCCGGATCATCCTCATCCTCGAAGACGACGTGAATGTCGAGTTCGCCGACACGGTCTTTCGCGGCAGCGAGGACGAGGGTAACGCGGCCATCCCGATGATCCGGTACGGCGTCCCCGGCGACGCTCTGGTTGTGCGTTGTCGTGCCGAAGAATCGAGTGTCGTCATGACGATCCCCGCGATGCACGATGGCGGCACGCGCACCAACATCGTGCGGATGCCGGTGGCCGACGACGCCGCGGCCCAGGGCGACTGGACGCTCGGGTTGCAGTTGGAGGTCGTGAGCGGCGCCGCCGCTTTGGGCCCGCGACACCAGGCCACGCTCGTGGTGGCGGACAACGATTACTCGCTCGCTCCCGCTCAGGGCGTGGCGGGCGTGGTCAACGCCCTGGCCCCTGCCGAAGGGGGCGGCGCTTACATCGCGGGCGACTTCACCGGCGTCCATGGCGTGCCTCGCCGCAGCGTGGCCCGCGTGTTCCAGGACAACGCCGTGGACCCGGCGTTCGATCCCGGCGAAGGCCCCGATGCCGCTGTGACCCTGCTCGCCGTCCAACCGGACGGCCGGCTGTTGATCGCGGGCGATTTCACGAACGTGGCAGGCAAGCCGCGCACCGGGCTCGCCCGTTTAAGCTCGACTGGCGCCTTGGACGAGACATTCGACGCAGGCCCGGGCCCGGCCTGGCTTGGCACGGGCAGCGGAGACGGCGCCGCGAAGGTTCTTACCCTCGGGGTCCAGCCGGATGGCAGAGTGCTGGTGGGCGGACGATTCACCCATTTCAGCCACGAGCCCGCCTTGTGCCTGACCCGATTGGAGCCCGACGGCCGACCGGACCGGACGCTCCACTCGCCCTTCGTGCCGGGCAGCGGCGAAACAAGCGGGGTTTGGCCGCCGCCTGTTGGCATCTCGAGTGTCGTCCGCACCCTGGTGTTGCAGGCGGACGGACGGATCATCGTGGGCGGGCTCGTGAGTTTCACCATGCCGGGCTTGCCGATCACGGCAACGTTTCGCGTTGCGCGCCTGTTGGCGGACGGGGCCGTCGACCCGGACTTTCTGCCCGTGACCGCCGAGCCGCTCCGGGGTTCGACGGCGGTTTCCGCCGTGCAAGGGCCGGACGGCAAACTCTGGCTTGGCTCGGGTATATCGTCCCGGCTGCCTCCGCGGCCCCAGACAAACTGGCTGGCCCTGGAACGATTCGAGGCTGACGGACGACCGGACGCGTCGTTCCAGCTCCGCGGTGTGCCCGAGTTGCCCGTTGTCCAAGCGGCGGTCCGGCAGGTCCACGCGCTGGCTGATGGCTCGTCCCTGGTTCTGGTCGATTGCACTCTTGGGGCCGCCGGTCTCGATCGGTTCAGTCGCGTCGTGCGTGTGCTTGCGGACGGGGCCTGGGATGCGGCCTTCGGAACGATTTTGGCCACCGATTCGAGTGCGTCTGCGCGCCCAGGAATCCCATCGCTGG
>DAOOQY010000238.1:0-6502 GCA_035389025.1 Verrucomicrobiota bacterium | reverse complement strand
ACCGTCCAGGACATCGAAGGCCTGTGCCACGCTCACCCTGGGCGGAGGAGCACATCTGCGCGTGGCACAGGCCTTCGATGTCCTGGACGGTTCCACCGTCCTCATCGAGAGCGTCAACAACACCGGACGAATCGATCATGCTTGGATGGGAACCGGCGCCACCGTAGACGCCGGTTTCGCGCGCGTGGACACGACCTCGCGTCTGTCCGCCGACGGGCAGGGCTATCGGGCGGCGCTGAACCGAGCGGGCGCGGGTCCAGGCGGCGGCGCCCCCGGTTGGTTGAGCCCGCGTCAGAACGGTGGATCGAGCGGCGGAGCCTACGGCGGCAGCGGTGGTGCGGGCAGAGACAATCTGCCCAGTCGCGGGTACGGCCTGGCGGAGCTTCCGCTCGACCTGGGTTCGGCAGGCGGGACCTTTGAAGCCGTCCCGGCGGGCCATGGCGGAGGTTGGCTGGAGTTGAGGATCGAGGAGGACCTCGAGATCGATGGCGTTGTCAGTGCCAACGGCGACGGTGGACGCGAGGGGGGCGGGGCCGGCGGCGGCATCCTCATCAGCACCAGGCTGCTCAAGGGCGCGGGTGGCATCCGTGTTGACGGAGGCAGTTCAACGGGCATCTCCGGAGGCGGCGGAGGCGGACGCGTCGCCGTGTATTGCTGGGGTGGGAACTTGATGCCTTTGGACCACATCACGGCGGCGGGAGGCGCGGGCTACACGAGCGGCGGGGATGGCAGCGTTGTGATTCGCAGCCAACCCTACTCGCGCTGGCTAAGCCCGAACCGCAACCTCTTTCACGCAACGGAATCGATCGGTTGGAGCGTCGTCGGCGTCAGTGCGAGGCATCACCGGGCGCGCATCGAGGCGGTGCATGGGGCGGAGACCATCCCGATCGGCGACAACCTGCCGGTAAGCGGCGCGGTGAATTGGGAGACGTCCACGATGGCGAACGGTCAGTATGTCCTGCGCCTGACGCTCTTCGATGAAGGGGAAGGCCGGGTCGGCGAACTCACCCGCAACATCCTGGTGAACAACGGCGTGACCTGGCACGGAGGCGTTATTGCCGCCAGTGAGACCTGGTCGGCCGATTCAGTGCACGTGGTCAGCGGCCCGCTTCGGATTCTGGCGGGCGTCACCGTGACCGTCGCGCCAGGCGCGGTGGTCAAGTTCGATGACGGTGCGGAACTCGAGATCGAAACCGGCGGCACGCTCGACGCTGCCGGTCTGAACGGCCAACCGGTGGCGTTCACCTCGCTCGCCGATGACACGGTGGGCGGGGACACCAACCTGGACGCGGATACCACGATGGGCCGGCGGGGGGAATGGACTCTGCGACTCAACCCCGAAGCCGAGTTCCTGCACAATGGGTTCACCGAACTGGCCTTTGCGCGGGTGACGCATGCCGGCGCGGTCGCCGCGGACGAGGTCTGGGATGGCCGACTGCTGCACCTGGTCCTGGACGATATCACCGTGCCCACCGGCGCGAAGCTGACCATCGAGGCGGGGGCGATTGTGAAGTTCGATCTGATGAAAGGCCTTGTCGTCGCCTCGGGCGCGGCGCTCGATGTCGCGGGTACGGTCGCCGAGCCGGTCGTGTTCACGTCCATCCGCGACGATCTCTACGGCGGGGATGACAACGGGGACGCGGATGAAACGACTCCCGACGCCGGCGACTGGCGCTGGCTGTTCATCGAGGGAGCCGAGGCGACGATCGAACACGCCGTCATGTTGTACGGCGGCGGCACGCCCAGCGGGACGTACGAGGCCGCGGGAATACTGCGTGTTGCCGGCGATGCGACTGTGACTGTCCGAAACAGTGTCTTGCGCGATGCGCCATTCGAGGCCGTGAAGACCGAGGGCGGCCAGACCACATTGACGTCCTGTGTGATCGCCAACGCGGATCGGGGCGTTACCGTCGACGGCACATCGGCACTCCACCTCGTGCACTGCACATTCGACAACCACGGCACGGCTCTCTGGGGTCATGGCGGCAGTTGGGACGCGGCCAACTGCGTTTTCAGCCGCAACCGCGTCACCGGCATCGACACCCATCTCAGTCCAAACTGGACCTTGCGCTACTGCAACGTCTGGTCCGCCAGCGGCGAGGACTTCATTGGCGGCGACAACCCCATCGGACGGGACGGGAACATCTCGGTCGACCCGCGCATGAAGGAGCCGGACAAGGGCGATTACCGATTGCGCCACCTCTCGCCCGTCATTGACGCCGCGGATGGACAGGCTGCCACGTTGACCGATCAGTGGGGCGCTCCGCGCTACGATGATCCGCGCACGCCCAACAGCGGCATCGCCACTCCCGACGGTGCATTTGCCGATATGGGAGCCTGCGAGTTTGTCGAGACCGCGGAGTCGCAAATGGACCTGGTGGTCAGGGACGTCACCGGACCCACCACCGCCGAGGCGGGAACGTGGGCGACGCTCTCGTGGCGCCTCTTGAATGCCGGCGCCGGAAGCTACGCGGGAGCCTGGCACGATCAGGTCTGGCTAACACCCACCGCGGTCGAACTGGGCGAATCCTCGCTGGCGGCAGAGGTCGTGTCGCAGGGCAACCTGGGACCGAATCAAGCGGTCACCCGCACCGCTGTTGTGCGTGTTCCTGGCGGGCTCGAAGGCTCCTGGCGCTGGCAGGTGCGGGCGAATGTTCAAGGGGAGGTCTTCGAAGGTCGGAACTGGACGAACAACACGGCCGACGCCCTTCTCGCCACGGCACTGACGGTTCCGAAACTGACCGTCGGCGGGCCTTCGCTGACAGGCAGATTCACGACAGCGGCTGAACCGCACTGGTTCAGATTCGTCCCCGCCAGCCAGCAGGATGTGACCGTCGGATTGGACCTGGCTGCGCCGGACGGCGCCACCGAGCTTTACCTCGCCCGAGGGTACGTGCCGACGCGTCTGCGATTCGATTCACGCAGCCTCGAGGTGAACTCGGCCGATTCGAGCGTCGTGGCGGCGGCACCCGCTCCGTCGGTCTACTATGTGCTGGCCATCGCCAGATCCCTGCCGAATGGAGCGCAGGATTTCGCCATCATGGCCGAGGTCGCGGGTTTCGGACTCGAGCAGGTGACTCCGTCCGTCATCGGAAATGCGGGGCATGCCACGCTCGAAATGCGTGGCAGCCAGTTGAGCCCCGCCGTCACCGTCGCGTTGGTCGGGCAAGACGGCCTCGCACACCCGGCGACGTCTGTCGGTTGGACGAATTCGACGTTGGTGCACGCGACTTTCGATGCCACCAGCCTGACTCAAGGCGTCTATGACCTGCGCGTGAGCGACGGCGGACTGACAGCCACCCTGCCCGATTCGGTCTCGGTGCAGACGGGTTTCGGCTCGCACCTCTGGGCCGACATTGTCGGCAAGGATGTCCTCCGGGTGAAAACCAGCGCAAGCTACGAGGTGTTCTACGGCAACAACGGAGGCAACGACATCGACGGCGCCTTGTTGTTCCTGTCTGGCTTCTCAGCGTTCAATGATGTGCATCCCGGCCCCCAGTTCCGGCCCGAGCCGGTCCCCGAAGGTCTCGTCGGACGTGGCGTAACGACCGTCGAATCCGGCAATTGGATTGCCTTGACCCCATTGACGTTGCCGGCGCTACGCCCGGGCCAGACCGGCAAAGCGATTTTTGGTTTGGTGGCGGGCGAAGTGTCGAACGACTCGTTTGTCGAGGTCGCCACGTTGATTCCTACTGCAGGCGCGTGTTGCGCCAACCTGACTGCGGCCGGTGGAGGAGTGCATGCGAACCAGGCCGTAGCGTCCGGCGTCGCGCCGGCACCGATGAGGCGCGGAGGCGCGCAGTTGGCCGGCGTGTTTCCGGGGATTCCCGACCAGGATCGGGCCGCCCTGAACGAGGCCCTGCGGGTGGCCTGGGTCTATTACCCGTACGATTTCGCGCCGATGCGGTGGAAGCAGGGGCATGCGTGCTATGAAGCCGCGCTCCATCTGCAGGAGCAACTCTACTACACCGCTGACGCCCCTGGGAATCCAATGGTCAACTGGCGGATTACCGTCATCACCAAGAATCTCGCCGGCGGTCACACCAGCGTCCTCCTCACCTCACCCGACGGGAGCCGCGTATACATGGTGGACAACTTTCTCTATCCGGGCGTGATCCCGATGGTCAAGGTGGGAGCGGACAAATGGCAGATTGACCCGCGCTGGTACCTGGCACATCCCTCGACGATCATCGGCGTCCTCGATACCATCTTCATGGGCGGCTATCTGAATCCCTGGGTTCCGCTGGGCGGGCTTCAGGTCAAGTGCGCCGTCCCTTACACCGGTCTCGGCAAGAAAACGATCCGGGTGGTTGGTTCGGCCGATCCGAACGACAAAAGCGGTCTGACCGGCTCCGGGTCGGCGCGCTGGATTGCCGGGAGCGAGACCCTCGCCTACACCATCGACTTTGAAAACGTCCCAACAGCCACCGCCCCGGCGCAACAGGTTGTCGTCACCGATGCGCTCGATCCCCGGATCGACTGGACCACGGTCGAACTGGGGGACATTCGATTCAACAACCTGGACATGACGATCAATCCCGGCTTGCAGCATTTCGAGACCACAACCAGGGTCGCGACCGATCCCCATCCCGTGGGGGTGAGTGCCGATTTCAGCCCGGTAACCGGCCTGCTCTCCTGGCTCCTCGCCTCGGTGGATCCCGTGACCGGCAGTGCGCCGGAAGACCCTTTCGCCGGATTCCTCCCGCCGAACAAGGCGAATCGAGTTGGCCAGGGATCAGTCCGGTTCAGCGCCCGGCTCCGCCCCGGGCTCGCCCATGGCACGACGATCACCAACGCTGCGTCCATTGTCTTCGATGTCAACGCGCCGATCCTCACGCCTCTCTACGTGAACACCATCGACGCCCTGCCTCCCGCAAGTGCTGTCCATGCCCTTCCGGCTGAGGCCTGGAGCGAGTTCATCCTCACCTGGAGTGGACAGGATGAAGGCTCCGGCGTGGCGGGCTACGACATCTACGTGGCCCGCGACGGCGGCCCCTATGAGCTGTGGCTGAGCCAGACCTCGGACACCAGTGCGCGGTTCTCCGGGCAACTCGGGGGCTCCTACGCGTTCTACAGCGTGGCCGTGGACGGCGTCGGACGACGCGAAACCGTGCCGTCGGTGCCGGATGCGGTCACGCGCATCGAGTGGGCTGCACCGCGGGCCGGGGTCCTCTGGCTGGGCGACCGACTCGAACTGCGCTGGACAGCAAGTCCCGGCGTCACCTATCGCGTCGAACGCGCCTCCGCACTGGGCGAGGGCGCCGCTTGGACGACGATCGCCACTGTACCCGCATCGGGCATCTCGGCTTCCTGGATTGACACCGACCTGGCCGCGCAGCGCTTTTACCGCCTCCGCGTCGACAACTAACCCGCATATTTCATGGACTTCCGACGACGGCGAAGCTGGAAACTCCAAAATGTGGGCAAATGCGGATTAGCCCGGATCAGGTTCAGCGCGGAGCCTGTGAACGATCGGGGCGAATGCGCCCTTGAGAATGGCAAACCGTGCCATCGGAGAACGGCCTTCCAAGCGGCACGGGAATCTCGATCTGGGAGCGGTGCACAGGCTCCCCGGCCCGAACTGCGACATGGCGCGGTTTTGCACGGTGTTCTGCCCGGCATTCGCTGTTGACAGTCAATCCGCGTTCGCCAGCATCCGCTCATGGATAGTTGTTCGAAGAATCGCCTCGGGGTTCAACGGTTTTCCATGCGCACCCCCGCGATCCTCGCCGTCTCATTCTTCATGCTGTGTGCCGACAGCACCGTGATCGCCTCGGAGTCGTTGTCCGTCGATATCGCCCTGGAGGCCGGCACGCGCGCGCCTGTGCTCCAGGTCAATGGCGCGTCGGGCCTGTCCTGCCGACTCGAATACGCCGATGTCCTGGCCGGTTCCGCCCCCTGGCAACTGCTTACAAATCTCACCCTGAGCGCCACCGGCGCAGTGGCCGTCGATCGCACCACAACAGGGCGCACCCGCTTTTGCCGGGCAACCCATCCCACCGACGAAACGGCTCTCCTGCTGTGGCTCAGGTTTAATGGCACCCTCGACGGCACGGACGGCGAAAGGCCCTTGTCGCATCGCGGCGCCTCCTACCGCCCCGGCCAAGCAGGACAGGCTGTCTATCTGGACGCCACCGGCCATATCCGTTATCCCATCAGCCAGAATCTCGAATCGGACGAAGGCACGATCGAATTCTGGGTCCAGCCCGACTGGGACGGGACAGACACAGAAGTCCGCGTGTTCCTTGAAGCGGGCGACAACTTTAATCGCGGCCTGCTCATCTCGAAAGACGGGGCGAGCAACCTGCGGTTCCTGCAATGGGGAGATGATCCAGGCACGCCCGCCGTGGAGAGCGATGTCGAGCGCGGGTTGGGCTTCGACGGTTCACACTGGCGAAAAGGGCAGTGGTATCATCTGGCTGCTGCCTGGAGGGGAACCACCCGGGAACTCGCCTTCTACGAGAACGGTGAGGTGATCCGCACCGCGGTCAACGGCGTCCAC